>NZ_JBFRDI010000020.1:0-77021 GCF_052113505.1 Pseudarthrobacter sp. TAF60_1 | reverse complement strand
CCAGCTGGAACTCACCCGCCCCGAGGGGCAGCGCATGGACCGGCTGACCGTCCGGATTGAACGCCGCGAAACCGTTACCATCGAGCAAAGTTCGACGGCGGCCCGCGCCCTGCAGGAGCAAATCAAGATCCACGTAGGTTCCTCGTGCAGCGTGGACGTGGTGGATCCGGGCTCGCTGGAGCGGTCCAACGGCAAGCTGCGCCGCATCTACGACATGCGTCCGAAGCAGTAAGGGCATCAGGCGGTGCGGCCCACCGGCCGCGCCGCCTGGCCCTCGCCGCCTGACCGACCGTTCATGAGAAACTAGGCACCATGCCCAGCACCACGACTGATACAGCCAGCCCTGCCGCCACGAAGCGCGGCCGCCCCGGTTATGACCAGCAGTCCGTGCTGCTCATCGCCGTCGACGTCTTCAACCGGCACGGCTACGACGCCACCTCCATGGGCATCCTGGCCGAGAACCTGGGCATCTCCAAGTCGGCCATCTATCACCATGTGCCGTCCAAGGGCGACCTCCTCAAGCTTGCGCTGGACCATGCGCTCGGCGGCCTCGAGGCCATCCTTAAACAGCCCGAAGCTACTTCCGGCGCGGCTGACGCCCGGTTGGAATTTGTACTGCGGCAGACCGTGGCCGTGCTCGTGGAGCGCCTGCCGTTTGTCACCCTGCTGCTGCGCCTGCGCGGCAACACCGAAATTGAACGGGATGCGCTGGAACGCCGCCGTGCCTTTGACCATGAGGTGGCGGCGCTCATCTCCGCGGCCCGCGACGAAGGATCGCTGCGGCAGGACATTGACCCGCGCACTGTGACGCGGCTGCTGTTCGGCACCATCAACTCGATCGTGGAATGGTACAAACCGGGCGGCTCCCTCTCCCCCGAGAGGCTGGCCGACGACGTCATCACCATGGCGTTCGACGGGCTCCACGCACCCCGCTAGCAGTTGACCTCCGGGGTGCAGCGTGCCATCTTTATAGAACGAACGGTCGGTAAATAATTCGTGACCGGCCCACTTCACTGCTGAAAAGGATTTGTTCTTATGGTTGAGGCCTTTCTTGTTGGTGGCGTCCGGACGCCGGTGGGCCGTTACGGCGGAGCCCTTTCCGCGGTCCGCCCGGATGACCTGGCCGCGCTGGTGGTCCGCGAAGCAGTCTCCCGCGCCGGACTTGATCCGGAAAGCATCGAGGAAGTCATCCTCGGAAACGCCAACGGCGCCGGTGAGGAGAACCGCAACGTGGCCCGGATGGCCACGCTGCTGGCTGGACTCCCCCTCCACATCCCCGGCATCACCGTGAACCGGCTGTGCGCCTCCGGGCTCAGCGCCATCATCATGGCCAGCCACATGATCAAGTCCGGCGCCGCTGACATCGTGATCGCCGGCGGCGTGGAATCCATGAGCCGGGCGCCGTGGGTCCAGGAAAAACCCGCCACCGCCTTCGCCAAGCCCGGCGCCATTTTCGATACGTCCATCGGCTGGCGGTTCGCCAACCCGCTCTTCACCAAGGGTGAGCTGTCCCGCGACGGCAAGATGACCTACTCCATGCCGGAGACCGCTGAGGAAGTGGCCCGGGTGGACGGCATCTCCCGCGAGGACGCGGACGCCTTCGCGGTCAGTTCCCACGAGCGGTCCCTCGCGGCCATCGCGGCCGGCCGGTTCACGGACGAGATTGTCCCCGTGACGGTCAAGACCCGCAAGGCCGAAACCGTGGTGGACACCGATGAGGGCCCCCGCGCCGGCACCACCATGGACGTCCTCGCCAACCTGCGCCCGGTGGTCCCTGGCGGTTCCGTGGTCACGGCGGGTAACTCCTCCACCCTGAACGACGGCGCCTCGGCCATCATTGTGGCCTCCGAAGCCGCGATCGAACGCCTGGGCCTGAAAGCGCGTGCCCGCATCATTGACGGCGCCTCAGCCGGCTGCGAACCCGAGATCATGGGCATCGGCCCTGTGCCCGCCACCCAGAAGGTGCTCAAGCGAAGCGGCCTGAGCGTAGGTGACCTCGGCGCCGTCGAACTTAACGAAGCCTTCGCCACGCAGTCGCTAGCCAGCATGCGGCGGCTCGGCCTGGATCCGGACATCGTCAACAACGACGGCGGCGCCATCAGCCTGGGGCACCCGCTCGGTTCCAGCGGATCACGGATCGCCATCACCCTGCTGGGGCGGATGGAACGTGAGGACGCCAAAATCGGTCTCGCCACCATGTGCATCGGCGTGGGCCAGGGCACCGCAATGCTGCTGGAGCGCATCTAATGCAGACGCCGGAGAAGGGCAACGGAACCCTCGCCACCGAACACTTCAGCACCCTCCTGGTCGAGGAGCGCGAGGACCGCGTGGTGGTCCTCCTCAACCGGCCGGAAGTCCGGAACGCCATCGACCAGCAGATGGTGGACGAACTGCACGTGGTCTGCGCCGCACTGGAACAGAACCCCAAAGTCCTGATCATCGCCGGCGTGGACGGGGTCTTCGCCTCCGGGGCTGACATCGCCCAGCTCCGCGAACGCCGCCGTGACGACGCACTGCAGGGCATCAACTCCACCATCTTCGTGCGGATCGCCAAGCTGCCGATGCCCGTCATTGCCGCCCTGGACGGCTACTGCCTGGGCGGCGGCGCCGAACTCGCCTACGCCGCGGACTTCCGGATCGGAACGCCCGGCGTCCGGATCGGCAACCCCGAAACGGGACTGGGCATCCTCGCGGCCGCCGGCGCCAGCTGGCGGCTGAAGGAACTCGTGGGCGAACCGCTGGCGAAGCAGATCCTGCTGGCCGGCCTGGTGCTCCGGGCCGAGGCTGCCCTGGCCGCGAACCTCATCACCGAAATCCATGAGGCACCCGAGCTGATGGACGCCGCCCACAGCCTCGCGGACCGGATTGGCCGGCAGGACCCGCTGGCGGTGCGCATCACGAAGTCCGTGTTCCATGCTCCGGCCGAGGCACATCCGCTGATTGACCAGCTGGCGCAGGGAATCCTCTTCGAATCCCAAGCGAAGTTTGACCGCATGCAGCAGTTTTTGGACAAAAAAACGGCCAAAAAAGCAGACGACGAAAAGGCGAAACAGTCATGACGAATCCCAACCTTCCCTCCACCGTCGGCGTCCTCGGCGGAGGCCGCATGGGAGCCGGCATCGCCCACGCCTTCCTGATCAACGGGGCCAACGTCCTGGTGGTGGAGCGCGACGAAGAGTCCGCCGAAGCTGCCCGGGAACGGGTGGAATCCGCCGCCGCCAAGAGCATCGAACGCGGCGCAACCGACGTCAACCTCGATGAGATGGTATCCCGGCTCGCCGTCACGGTGGACTACGACGACTTCAAGGACCGCCAGCTGGTTGTCGAGGCCGTACCTGAGGACTGGGACCTGAAAGTCACTGCGCTCCGCGGCATCGAAGCACGCCTGGCCGAGGACGCTTACCTGGCATCCAACACGTCTTCCCTGTCCGTGAACGGCCTGGCCCGGGAACTGAAGCGGCCGCAGAACTTCCTCGGCCTGCACTTCTTCAACCCCGTCCCCGCCTCCACGCTCATTGAAGTGGTGCTCGGCGAGCAAACCTCCCCGGACGCAGCCGCGGCCGCTAAGGGGTGGGTCGAGGCACTCGGCAAGACCGCCGTCGTCGTCAATGACGCACCCGGCTTCGCCTCATCCCGGCTTGGCGTCGCGATCGCGCTGGAAGCGATGCGCATGGTGGAGGAGGGCGTGGCGTCCGCCGAAGATATCGACAACGCCATGGTGCTGGGCTACAAGCACCCCACCGGCCCGCTGCGGACCACTGACATTGTGGGCCTGGACGTGCGGCTGGGCATCGCCGAATACCTGCAGTCCACGCTCGGGGACCGGTTCGCCCCGCCGCAGATCCTTAAGGACAAAGTTGCCCGCGGCGAGCTGGGCCGCAAGACCGGCAAGGGCTTTTTCGACTGGTCCTGACGCTTATCCGTTCGCGTCAGGCCGCCGGCCGCAGTGACGTGATCATCCGCTTGATGTCCCAGTACTCGTCGGTTTGGGTGTACTTCTTCGCCTGCTCCAGATATGGCAGGGACTCGGCGCCCGGCACCACGTTGTTCTCCGGGCTAAAGAAAGCCCCAAACATCGCAGCGGTGGGCGGCCAGGTGAAGAAGTGGAAGATGGCGCAGGCTAAGTCACCGGTGGGCAGCTGACTGGTTTGAATGCCGTAAGCCGCTGCCGGGGTGTCGGCCGGGCCCGGCGTCGCGCCATTACCGCGGGTCTCAAAAATGAACCGGGGCGCTGTGCCGTTTTGCGTGAGCGCCGGCAGCTCCTGTGACTCCAACACCTGATACGGGAAGCGCTCCATGCACGTGGAGCCGGTGGCCATGTTGGTCCGCAGAGTGGCCAGCGGCTTTCCGGCCTGGTTGGTCACCTCCGCGAAGGCGCCCCCGCCGTCCGGCAGTTCCCCGGCCGGGTCCCTGACGCTCCACGCCGCGGGCAGCTCGAAGGTCAGCTGGCCGTCCGCCGTAGTGAAAGTCGTCCACGCGGCCGACGCCGGCGCGCTGGCTGTTGCGGCAGAACCTCCGGACGCCGTGGGCGCCGCAGCCGTTGTTGCGGCTTCCGTCGTGGAGGTGGCCGCGGGGCTGGGACTGGCCGACGTCGACTGCTGCGGTCCAGCCTGCAGACCGCAGCCGGCCAGCAGCAAGCTGACAAGAAACACTGCGGGAATTGCCGTGCCCGCCGCGGACGGACTGCCCATCACACCCTCCCTGGACCCGACTTTTGGTCCTTACATTGTCCGGGCGCCGGGCGTGAAAAGATCGTCCGTCCGCTCCTTTGGCGCTGAAACGTTGCAAGGATAATGAACGGAGCCAGTCGAGCCGCCGCTACTCGGCCTCGGTGTCCTCTTCAGGCTCGAAAGTGTTGGCTTCGTGCGTGACTCCCAGGCCAACACCGTCCGCCCCTGAGGGGACCCCGCCGTCGCCCTTTTTGTTGTCGTCCTCTGTGTTTACGGCTCCAGCCGCAGCGGCCTCCTGCGGCTCATCGTCGGGCAGGGATTCGGGTGAGTTGATGCTCATGGTTCCTCCTGGATGTGGGGAATTCACGGTATCAAGGCGGGCGCCCAGACAGAACACCTGCCAAGAAGTCCGGCCTGCAAGAGGATCCGAAAAATTTGATCAGATCTTGAGCCAACCCTTCGCAACCTATGCAGTTTGCGGTTCACTCTGGAATCACAACAAGGAAAAACGGCGGGGAAAGCAGGACGGTTCAATGGCGAACGAATCAGCTCTCGACGAGGTAGTCACGGTCGAAGGAGTGATCACTGATCACCACCCGATCGATTTCTACAGCTTGGGGCTGGCCGGTTGTATTGACCGGCTCACGGGCCCACTCCGCCAGCAGGGCACAGCAGTCCGCTGGGATACTCCGCACTGGGGCATAGAGATCCCGGCGGACTGCGCGTCCCTCCTCTACCAGTCAGCCCGCGAAGCGCTGAGCAACGCGCTCAGGTACTCAGAGGCCTCCGAACTCACCGTCCAACTGGCCGCCGTGGGGCACGGCGTGCGGCTGGTGGTGTCCGACGACGGCACGGGCTTTGACAGCCAGCTCGCCCTTAGCGGACGGCACCACGGCTACGGCCTGCGGCTGATGTCCGTGGCTGTCCATGAGGCCGGCGGCACCATGCAGGTCACGTCGACGCCGGGGCAGGGCACCACGGTCACGGTAACCCTGCCCCTCGATTGAACCTGCGGACGTCGAAAGGCGGCCTACCGTGAAAGCTTGTCAGGGTCCGGCTCCTGATCGCCGATGTGGCCCGGCGCATTGGCGGCCAGCACCCGCTGAACGAACGCGCTGTATTCCTCCATGTAGTGCTGCAGGAACTTGGCCGTCGATTCATCCCGGACTTCGCCGTCTCCCCCGAAAACCTCGGGCTTGAACTGGATGTAGACCTCCGGGGAGTTGAGCTGGGGGCGTCCAGGAAGCTCAGGCACAGTGCCCACCAGTCCAGCACAAAACCGCGGTCGCAGCCGTAGCTGTTTCAGGTTATTGACACCCCGCAGGGCGAGGCGCTGAATGATGGGTACGGCCCCATCAACAACGCACCCAGGGAGCATCTGTCATGAAGGACAAGCCAGCAGCGCAGCGCATCCACAGTGAAGCCCCGGCCGAAGGCGACGAAGCCGCGGGCGACGAAGCCGCGGGCGACGAGACAGCCGAAGCCGATATCCGGGCGCACTCACAGGAACCAGCGGAAGGCCTCGATCCCGACGAGGAGTAACGCCATGAGCAGCAAAGTACAGAAGAGGATTTGGTGGACGTGCCCGGCACAGCGCGGGACACCGCTCGGCGGCAGGGTGGGCGACCGCTAACCAACATCAGCGGCCCGCACGCGCATAAGCGGCGCTGGCCCGCACCGTTTGTGCGGGCCAGGGCCGTTGTTGTCACCAGATGGCGGCCGCTAGTCCCAGGCCGGGACCAGCACCACCTCGTACTGCGTGGCCGTTGTGTCGTTGAACTTGGCGTTCACCGCGGCGAGGGTGCTCCCGAACCCTGTGTTGCCGAAGTAGGCCACGGTGGTCGGCACCTTGAAGTCTGCGCTGGTGATGACCTTTCGGATTTCACCGGAGGCCAGATCGTCGGCGAGCCTGAAGCGGCTGATCTGGTTTGAGAAGTTCTGCACCGCCCACAGCTGGTTGCCCCGGACCAGGATGCCGTCAACGTTCGGTACGTCCACGCCGGCAATGACCGCGCTCTCACCGGTCTTGGGGTCGACGGTGAAGACCTTGCCAAGGCCGGAGTGGGCCACGATCAGCGTCCGGTCGTCATCCGCGGCGGCGATGCCGTTGAAGTTGAACGCACCGGCCATTTGTGCGGCCGGACCGTGCACCGTCAGCGTCTGGACCTCGCCCAGCTTGCCGTGCCGGCCAACGGGGATGAAGTAGAGCTCAGGGACTACCGAATTGGTGAACCAGGCGCCCTCATCGTTGAGCGTGACGTCGTTGATGAAGCCTGGTGCCAGGGTGTAGTCCTTGACGGGTTCGCCGGAAGCAGTGTCATAAACGTAGGCCTTGCCGGTGCCGCCGCCTGCCACGAACAGCAGGTCATTGCGGACGTCGGCCTTCATGCCGACGGCGGCCCGCTGCGTCGCATCAAAGTCGGAGACGTCAATGAACAGTTCAGCCTTCCCGGTGCTGACGTCACCGCGGTAGATGTCGCCGAGCTGAAAGTCGCCTGCGTAGAAAGTTGTCCCTTCGCCGGCAGCGATCCCTTCGGCCGACTTCGCGCCGTCGAGCACAATGACTGAGTCTTTTGGCGGCGTGGCCGTCGCCGGGCTGACAGGTGCCAGCAACCCCATAAGCGCCAAGAACACCATGGCGGTACGGCGTTGTACTCTTCCTAGATTCTGGGTTGTGCGGGCCATTTTGTTTTCCTTGAGTCGGCTGATCCGCACAGGCCAACATGCGGCAGGCCCGCACGGTTGTCCTGCCAGTTTAAGCACCCGGCACCACGGCCCGCCAGAGCCCGGTGCCCCCTTCCCCCCGGTCACACTGGGCCCTTCCGAGCACCCCGAAGGGCACCGGAGCGTGCTCTCTGCTTACAATCGAAACCTCAACCGCCTACTGAGGGACCCATGAAGAAATTCGCCACCGCCCTGATCGCCGCCGGCCTCGTGCTCACCGCTTCTGCGTGCACCGCGCCCACAAAACTCTCCACCAAGGAAACCTGCGAGCGCGTCCAGGTTGTCATCTCGAACCCGTCGAACGGCGGCGGCCAGACCAGGACTGGCCTGGTGCGCCTCGCCAACCAGCTCCGGCCCATCGAGGCAGTGGCCTCGGACGATCTCAAGCCCGCGCTGGGATCCCTGCTCGAGTATGCGGACGAGGCGTCCAAGGAGAACCCGGACCAGGACAAGATGGCGCAGATGCAGGGGAACAGCCAGGCAGCCAACACGGCTCTGTCCACCTTCTGCCGCTAGGCTCCCCTCTGAACGTCCGACGGCGGCCGCACGGCCGCCGTCGTCCGCTGCCAGCTCGCCCCTGCGCACCGCATCGTGGTGCGCGGTACCGATGCCCAGGCCCTCGCTGATCTGGCCGCCTGAGACAGACTCAGATCAGCGCGTGCAGGCCCCGGCTCCGCGGCCGGCCGAAGGACGCCGCCCCCAGGAACTCAATGGCCACGAACGGCTCGGAGCCAACCACCCACTCGTCGTGCCCGGGAGGCAGCGCGTAAGTGTCATGGGCCCTGATAGTGGACCTCACGCCGTCGGACGTTTGAATCTCCAGCGAGCCGGAGACGCAGTAGCCCAGGTGGTTGTGTTCGCAGAAGTCCGTTAGCTCCGTGGACCTGGCGAACTCGGACCAACGCCAGCCGGGTGCCAGGATCAATCGCGCCACAGAATAGTCGTCCACGGTGACGAGATCGAACTCGGCCTTGTCCGGGCATCGCTTTTTGTCCGGGATGTCCAAGGACTTAACAGCCAGGGCTCTGATGAAATTTGCGGTCATTAGGACACAGCCTAGGAAATGATTCGCGGGCAAATCGGGGCAGGAACCACACCGTCAAGGGTGGCTAAGGCGGGCGGTGACGTACTTCAGAGACCATTTCTGAGTATCTTTAACCGTATCCTTGCCGCCGCCGAAGTCAATGGAAAAACCATGACCCGCGGAATACTCCACATGACGCCCGAGTTGTTGCTAGAGCGGAAAGCCCGCTTCACTGGTTTTGCCTTTAGCCGCCAGAGTCTCCCGAAGGAACGCCATGAGCCACCAACTGACCATCAAGCTTCAGCCAGGTACGCAGGCCCCGGAATTCACCCTCCAGGATGCCGCCGGCAACGCCATCTCGCTTTCCGACTACCGCGGCAAGAACGTCATCGTGTATTTCTACCCGGCCGCGGCAACCCCTGGCTGCACCACCGAGGCCTGCGATTTCCGCGACAGCCTCGCCTCCCTCCAGGGTTCCGGCTACGAAGTGCTGGGCATCTCCCCGGACGCCCCGGAGAAACTGGCCGCCTTCACCGGCGACTTCGGCCTGACCTTCCCGCTCCTGTCCGATGTGGACCACAGCGTTGCGCTCGCCTATGGCGCCTGGGGTGAAAAGCTGGTGAACGGGGAGATCGTCGAAGGCCTGGTCCGGTCCACCGTGGTGGTGGACCCGCAAGGCAACGTGGAACTGGCCCAGTACCAGGTCAAGGCACAGGGCCACGTTGCAGCCCTTCGGGAGACGCTCGGGGTCTAGCCCGCACGGAGCAGGCAGGCGCGGATCGGAGGCAACCATGGCAATCGACGTTCGGCCGGCCACGCGCTTTGACGATGTCCGGACACTGGTAGGGCCTAAGCGGCCCGACGCAACCGTGTGCTGGTGCCTGAGCTACCGGATCCCGTCCAAGGAGAACGTGGAACTGCGCGGAACTGCCCGCGGGGACCTCGTGCAGGAACTGGTGCGGCAGGATCCCCCGCCAGGGGTGTTGGCGTACGACGGCGGCGACGTGGTTGGGTGGGCAGCTGTCCATCCGCGCGCTGACACCACCTTCGCCCGCAACCGCCGGATTCCACACGTGGACGAGCTGGCTGTGTGGTCAGTCTGGTGCATCAGGGTCCGGCCCGGTCACCGCGGTCACGGCATCTCCCACCATCTGCTGATGGGTGCCGTGGAAATGGCCCGCGGCTACGGGGCGCCCGCCGTCGAGGGCTACCCGGTGGATAACCAGGGCAGCAAGGTGGATCTGACCATGGCCTATGTGGGCACGCGTAAGCTGTTTGAAGACGCGGGGTTCGTCAAAGCCGCGGACACCGAATCAGTGCTCAACGGGTTCCCGAGGGTGCTGATGCGGTTCGACCTGCGCTGAAGTCAGGCGCGAAGGTCAGGGTTTCTTGCGCCAGTTATTGGGCCAATCGGAGTCGATCACCCATAAGGCCAGCAGGACCGCGTCCATGGTCATGAGTCCAGCTAAGAGGTAAGCCCAACCTGTATACCAATGCACGGCATCTCCTGACCCGGTAACCCCAGCCACTCGATGGTGGTAAGTCTGGCACGGATTGGGTCAGGAGGGAACGGCTACTTTAGGAGCCCCGCCAGCCGGCCGTGGATTTCGGTTTCCCGGTTCAGGCGCAGGGTAAGTTTCTCCACTTTCTCAGAAAGTTCGACTCCCACCGCGAGCCGGTCCCCAGGCCAGCTTGATGCCTGCCATGATTCACCCAGTGCCTGGGCCAGTGACCGGGACAGGGACCGAAGCCGCCAGGAATGGCTCAGGTAGTGAACAGTGCGCCGGGGGCGGTGGCCCTGCTTCAGGAGCCGCCACGAGCCCGTGAGCCTGCCACGCAGTCCGGTATCGGATCCAGCTTTTTCCATAACCCCTGCACCGTCCTCAGGCCCACCCGCGTATTCCTCGAAGCTCTCCGTTGAAGCTCCTGTTTCGAGTGTGGCCAGTGACGCTCAAGGGGCCATCAAGGTGTGGCAAATATTCCCACAAGTCCAGTCATCCGAGTGTGGCGCTGGGATAACCTGAAGCGGCCTCCGAACGGCCATCCAACCGGCGCGGTCAGTTCTGTGACATGCCCCGGCAGCCTTAATACTGTAGAAGTAGAGTCATGTCTTCCATGCCCGAACCCCGCCGTGCCGTTGTGATCGAGGACGACCCCGATATCCGCGGCCTCCTGGTCCGGGTCCTGGTCAAGCAGGGCTTCGAGGTCACACAGGCCCAGGCCGGCCTGCCCGGGGTGGAAGAGGTCCGCCGCGCCAAGCCGGATCTGGTCACCCTGGACCTGAACCTCCCCGATTTGGACGGCCTGGAGGTCTGCAAGCTCCTGCGCGAATTCTCCGACGCCTTCATCGTGATGCTGACCGCCCGCACCGACGAATTGGACAAGCTCACAGGCCTGGACAACGGCGCCGATGATTACATCAGCAAACCGTTCAGCCCGCGCGAACTCCAGTCCAGGATCAACGCCCTGTTCCGCCGCCGGGGCCAGTCCCCTGCCGTTGACACCGCCGCGCGCAGCGAACTTGAGCGCGCCACCGAAGTCCAGCAGAGCCTCCTGCCCAAAGAGGACGTCCGCGTGGACGGGTACGACCTTGCCGGCGCCTTCCGTCCCTCCCGCAGCGTGGGCGGGGACTTCTACGACTGGTACCGCACTCCGGACGGCCTGCACCTTACGTTTGCCGACGCCATGGGCAAAGGCATGGGCGCCGCTTTGATTGCGGCCACTGTCAGGGCCGTCATGCGCTCCACAGGGCACCGCCGCGACCTGGACACGGCTTTCGCCTCCGCCGCCGCGGCCATCGCGGCAGACCTTGACTCCTCCAACTCATTCGCCACGCTCTTCCACGCCCGGCTGGACGCCGCGTCCGGCGTCGTCAGTTACGTCGACGCCGGCCACGGTCTTGCCCTGCACGTCACCGCGAACGGTGAGGCGCACCGCCTTCAGAGCGGCGGCCCCCCGGTAGGCGCCTGGGCCGGCTCGGCCTGGCCACAGTCCGCCATCGGCCTTGCGCCAGGGGATTCCCTGGTGGTGGTCAGCGACGGCGTGCTGGATGTCTTCGACTCGGTGGAGTCCTTCACGGAAGCCGTGGGCTCCGCGGCCGGCGGACAGGCGTCCGCACAATCCGCCAGCGATGCCATCATGGCCCTGGCCCCGGCCGAAACGGCCGAAGACGACGTCACGGTGGTAGTGGTACGCCGGTTACTGGAAGGAGGATCGGCGTGACCCGCTTCTTGACCCGTCTGGTGGTGGTGCTGACCGTCATCTTCGGCCTGAACTATGTGGCCTGGCGTTGGGCTGCGTCGCTCAACTGGGACGCGTGGTGGATCGCCGTGCCCCTGGTGGTGGCCGAGACCTACAGCCTGATCGACGTGATGCTGTTCGGCATGACGGTGTGGAAGCTGAAGATCCGCAAGGCAGCCCCGGAGCCGCCGCATGACGCAACGGTGGACGTCTTCATCACCACTTACAACGAAGACCTGGACATGGTGATGACCACCGCGCTGGCCGCCCAGAAGATCCGGCACCCGCACAGCACGTGGATCCTCGACGACGGCGCCCGCCCCGCACTGAAAGCCCTCGCCGAAAGAGCATGGGCTGGGTTATGTGACCCGCAGCGAGGACTGGACCGCCAACGTGCCGCGCCATGCCAAGGCCGGCAACCTGAACAACGCCCTGATGGTCACGCACGGTGAATTCCTGCTCATCCTGGACGCGGACCAGATCCCCGAGCCGGACATCCTGGACAAGACGCTGGGGTATTTCAACAACCGCCGGGTGGCCCTGGTCCAGACCCCGCAGTACTTCAGCAACGTGCCAGCGGACGATCCCCTCGGCAGCCAGGCGCCCCTGTTCTACGGCCCCATCCAGCAGGGCAAGGACGGCTGGAACGCCGCCTTCTTCTGCGGCTCCAACGCCATCCTGCGCCGCGAGGCGCTGATGCAGCTGGGCCTGGTGGGCTACGTCAAGGAGACCGAAAAGAGCATCCGCCGCGCACTCACTGCCTCGCGCTCCGCGATCCGCCAGGCGCGGAAATCCGCCGACGTCGGCACTCCCCTGGTCTCCGAGGTACTGGATGAAGTGGAGGCCGCCACCCTGGAAGCCCAGGAACAACTGGCCGCCGGCGGACCGTTGAGCGAGATCACCTACCGGGTCCGCCGCCGCGTTGATGCGGCCGTGCAGACCCTGGTCATGGCCGACATGTCCGCCCTGCAGGCAGACCTTGAAGAGATCGCTGCCATGCAACTCGCGCACGTAGGCGACGCCGGTGTGCCCGTGGTGGCCGACGATGCCGTGCAGCGCATGTCCGCCCGTGACTGGTCGCCGCTGGGTGCCCTGGAATCCGTGCAGGCTGTCCTGGACGCCCTGAACGTGGAACGCAACGACGAAGCCCAGCCGGTGATGCCGCTGGCCACCATCTCCGTCACCGAGGACATGGCCACCGCCATGCGCATGCACGCCATGGGGTGGGAGAGCATTTACCACCACGAGATCCTCGCCTACGGCCTCGCGCCCGAGGACATCGCCACCATGCTCACCCAGCGGCTCCGCTGGGCGCAAGGAACCATCCAGGTGCTGCTCCGGGAAAACCCCCTGGTCCAGAAGGGCCTGAAGATCGGCCAGCGGCTAATGTATTTCGCCACCATGTGGACGTACCTGAGCGGCTACGCGGCTGTCATCTACTTCGCAGCCCCCATCATCTACCTGCTGCTGGGTGTCCTGCCCGTCACCAGCCTCAGCTGGGACTTCTTCCTTCGGTTCATCCCGTTTATGGTGGCCAACCAGCTGCTGTTCGCGGTGGCCGGCCGCGGGATTCCCACCTGGCGCGGCCAGCAGTACAGCCTGGCGCTGTTCCCCACCTGGATCAAGGCGTGTACGACGGCGGCCCGCAACGTCTGGTTCGGCCGTCCCCTGGGGTTTGCGGTAACGCCGAAAGCGCGCCAGACCGGCGGTCCCAGCTGGAGCCTGATCCGCCCTCAGCTCATTGTGGCTGCGCTGCTGGCGGTGGCCGCCGTCGTCGGAATTATCCGCCTTGCCACGGGACTGGCCGAACCCCTTGGCACCCTGGTTAACGTGGCCTGGGTTATTTTTGACCTGGTGGTCATGAGCATCCTGGTTCGGGCTGTTTTGTATAAGGGTTACGAACCCGCTGGGGACGTTGATGCTGGAGAGAGGAAAACCGATGGAGTTTAGCTACGAGGTCAAGGATTCATACGCTGAGGTCAAGGCGGACGGCAGGCTGAACATGGTGTCGGCGCCGAAGCTGCGCGAGTTCGTCACCGATGTGATCGCCGGCGGTTCGTCGCGGATTGTGGTGAACCTGGAGAACACAGCATTTATGGATTCCTCGGGGCTGGGCGCGCTGATCGGCTGCCTCAAGGCCGCCCGCCAGGCCGGTGGCGACCTTCGCATTGCGGCCGTCCAGCCCCAGGTGAAAATGGTGCTGGAGCTGACCAGCATGGACCGCGTACTACACGCGTACGCCAGCGCCGAGGAAGCATTCAGCAATGACTGAGGTCCTGGCTGAGCGCAGCTTCCGCGGGCTCGCTGAGGCCGAGGCCATCGAGTCTGTCCACGACGAACTGGACGGCCTCTGGAACGACGCACCCTTTGTGGAGGCCATGGACCAGATGGCGTTCACCACGGCCGTCATCGAATCGGCGTCGAACATCGTCCAGCATGCCCTGCCGGCCAACGCCCAACGGCCCGTCGAGCTCGGCGTGGACATCAGCGTCCAGCCCAGGCTCCTGCAGGCCAGGGTCAGCGCCTTCTACGCGAAGCCCCCGTTCGGTCCGCTGGAACCGGGGACCCCGGACCACGACTCCGAGTCAGGCCGCGGGTTGGCCCTCATCGAGGCGCTGGTGACCACCGTGACCTTCGAACGGCAGGACGGCACCAACACGTGGATCCTGTCCAAGTCCCAGCAGGCTTAGAGCTTCCCGGCAGGGGAAACGGCAGACGGCCCCGCCAGGTCCCAGCGGAACAGCACCGAGATGGTGACTCCGCCCCCTGGTGAGTCCCGGATCTCCAGTTCCCCGCCGTGGGCCTGCGCGATCCGCTGGCACGTTGCCAGGCCCAGGCCTGTGCCCGGGCCGTCCCCTGCCCGGTTCAGCCGGACCAGGGGCTCCACGGCCTGTTTCCTGTCCGCCGGGCTGATTCCCACACCGTTATCCGCGACACTGACCGTCACCCCGCGTTCGCTGACCGTGGCGCCGACGGTGACCCGCAGGGAACGCTCCGGGCTGCTGTAGTTCAGCGAATTGGCAAGCAGGTTCTGCAGGAGTGACCGCAACTGCACCGGATCTGCGACCAGTTCCGTGTCATCGGAGAAAATGCCGCTGGCAGGTCCAAGGTCATGGCCCAGGTCGCGGGCCGCCTGTTCCGTGACGGCCAGCAGCGAGACCGGCTCCCTTTGCAGGGTGCCGTCCACCTGGGAATACTCGAGCACATCCTCAAGCGTCTTCAACATGCGCCGGCCGCCGCTTCCGATGAACTCCAGGTACTCGACGGCGGGGTGTCCGGGCGGGATGTCCGGATCGTCTTCGGCCAGCTCAATGTAGCCCAGCATGGTGGTCAGCGGGGTGCGGAGGTCATGGCTAATGCGGCCGGCGAATTCCCCCAGCATGGCGTTACTGCGTTTCAGTTCCGCCAGCGTTTCGCTCAACTGCAACGTCCGGTGTTGAAGCTCCAGGACCTCCACCACCTGGTGGGCCAGCACCTCCAGCATCTCTATCTGTTCCCCCGTGGGGTTGGCCGGACCGTCAGAGAAGATGCAGAGCGAGCCCAGCACAAAACCGGAGGCCGTCTTGAGCGGAACGGACGCGTAGTAACGCACCTTGGCGATCTCGCCGGTGACAAACGGGTTGTCTGCGAACCTCACGTCTTGGGACGCGTCGGGCACCACGGTTGTGACCCCGCTCAGGAAGACCTGGGCGCACATCGAGTCTTCCCGGGAACACACGCCGGGGTCCACGCCCCATGCCGCGATCTGCACCTGCCGGTCCTCCGTGATGATGTTCACCACACTGAACGGCACGGCACACAGCCGGGCAGCGAGAGTGACCAGATTGGTCAGCGCCCCTTCTGCGTCCGCCTGGGGCAGGACCGGCGGCCTACCGGCGGCCGTGGGGGCCAGGCCGTAGTTCCTGATCGCGGCGGCCCGATCCGACTCCGCGGCCGTCCACCCGAACGTGACGGTATCCATGCTGTGTTTGTCCCCTTGTATGTGTAACGCCCCAGACCTCCGACGATCCTATCCGGCCGCCGGGAATGAGTAGGCTAGAAGGCATGTCTTCCGAAGAAATACCCGCCGAGCGCCGCGAGGTCACCGTCCGCCGGGCACCCAAATATGTGCCGTTCCTCATCCTCGGCGCACTGGTGGGCGTTGCGGTGGCCGCCGTCGTGGCCTACGCCCTCCCCGGCGACGAAAGCTTCGACCGCGGAGCGGTGTTCGGTTTCTTCCTGGTCATGTTCGGCGCGGCGGGGGCAATCCTGGGCGCAGTGGCTGCCCTCGTCCTGGACCGGCGGAGCGTCAAGCGCCAGGAACGCGCCGTCGTCGAGGCCGTCCCGGATTCCGAGCCCGACGACGGAACCGGCCAGTAGGTCCCGGCAGGTCACCGCAGGGGGTCACAAAACCTGGCGCGGCCAAGTCTTACCCCATCTCATGCGATAATCGACCAGTGGCACGCGGCGATGGAAAACTTTCTCATGATCTTCTCCCTGGCGAAAAAGGCCCTCAGGACGCTTGTGGCGTTTTCGGGGTCTGGGCACCAGGTGAAGAAGTAGCAAAACTCACCTATTACGGGCTGTATGCATTGCAGCACCGCGGTCAGGAGTCGGCTGGTATAGCCACCAGTGACGGCAAGCGGATCAACGTCTACAAGGACATGGGCCTCGTTTCCCAGGTGTTCGATGAGACCACGCTGAACACCCTGACCGGGCACCTGGCAGTGGGACACTGCCGCTACTCCACTACCGGAGCCAGCCACTGGGCCAACGCCCAGCCCACCCTTGGCGCGACCGCCACCGGCACCGTGGCCCTCGCGCATAACGGCAACCTGACCAACACGGCCGAGCTCAACGCCATGATCCGGGAACGCAACGGCGGCCAGCTCAGCGGCGAAATGAAGCAGGGCAACACCTCGGACACTGCCCTGGTCACCGCACTCCTGGAAGGCGAGGAGGGCAAGACCCTCGAACAGACCGCCACCGAGCTTCTGCCCAAGATCAAGGGCGGCTTCTGCTTCGTCTTTATGGACGAGGGCACCCTCTACGCAGCACGCGATACCTACGGCATCCGCCCCCTGGTCCTCGGCCGGCTGGAGCGCGGCTGGGTTGTCGCCTCCGAGCAGTCCGCCCTGGCCACCGTTGGCGCCAGCTTCATCCGTGAAATCGAACCCGGTGAGTTCATCGCCATCGACGAGGACGGCGTACGTTCCAAGCGCTTCGCGGAGCCGACGCCGGCGGGTTGCGTTTTCGAATACGTCTACCTCGCGCGCCCGGATGCCGCCATCTCCGGCCGCTCCGTCTACGAGTCCCGGGTGGAGATGGGCCGCCAGCTGGCCCGCGAAAACACCCAGGAAGCGGACATCGTCATCCCCGTCCCGGAATCCGGTACCCCTGCCGCGGTGGGCTACGCCGAGGAATCCGGCATCCCGTTCGCGCACGGTTTCGTCAAGAACTCCTACGTGGGCCGCACGTTCATCCAGCCCTCACAGACGCTCCGCCAGTTGGGTATCCGGCTCAAGCTGAACGCCCTTGAGTCCGTGATCCGCGGCAAGCGTGTTGTGGTGGTGGACGATTCAATTGTCCGCGGCAACACCCAGCGTGCCATCGTCCGGATGCTCCGGGAAGCCGGCGCCGCGTCCGTCCACGTGAAGATTTCCTCGCCGCCGGTCAAATGGCCTTGCTTCTACGGCATCGACTTCGCCTCCCGGGCGGAACTGATCGCCAACGGGGCCACCATCGAGGAAATCTCACAGGCCATCGGAGCCGACTCCCTCGCGTACATTTCCGAAGACGGCATGATCGACGCCACCCGGCAGCCCCGGGAACGCCTCTGCACCGCCTGCTTCACCGGCAAGTACCCCATCGAGCTCCCCAGCTCGGACAAACTGGGCAAGAACCTCCTGGAGCGCACCGACCTCGGCGGCCTCACGCCGTCGGCCTCTGCCCTGCCCGGCGCCACAGCCGCCCTGTCCGAGCCCATCGTGGACGACCGCGAGGATCCGGCTGAGAAGTCCGGAGCCACGGGCTGCGATCCGGGACCGGACGCGGAGTTCGAGAACCTGCTCACCGAGGCTGACCTTGTGCCTGAGATCCACCCCGAAGCCATCACCCCCGGCGCCGACAAGAAAGAGTCCGTATGACTTCCGCATCCCCCGCCGCCGGCAACCGCCCCGCGAACGCCGCAGGCATCACCTACGCTTCCGCCGGTGTTGACGTTGAAGCCGGCGACCGGGCCGTCGAACTGATGAAGGGTGCCGTGAAGGCCACCCACAACTCCTCCGTCCTGGGCGGTGTGGGCGGCTTCGCCGGGCTGTACGACGTCTCGAAACTGCTGACCTACAAGCGCCCGCTGCTGGCCACCTCCACCGACGGCGTGGGCACCAAGGTAGCCATTGCCCAGGCCATGGACATCCACGACACCATCGGCTTCGACCTGGTGGGCATGGTGGTGGACGACATCGTGGTGGTGGGCGCCGAGCCGCTCTTCATGACCGACTACATCGCCTGCGGCAAGGTTGTCCCGGAACGCATCGCGGACATCGTCCGTGGCATCGCGGCCGCCTGCTCCGTGGCCGGCACTGCCCTGGTAGGCGGCGAAACCGCTGAGCACCCGGGCCTGCTGGGTGAGCAGGAATACGACGTCGCCGGTGCCGCCACCGGTGTTATCGAAGCTTCCGACCTGCTCGGCCCGGAACGTGTCCGCGCCGGCGACGTGGTGATCGGCATGGCCTCCTCCGGCCTGCACTCCAACGGCTACTCCCTGGTCCGCCGAGTCATCAACCACGCCGGCTGGGCCCTGGACCGCCAGGTCTCCGAACTCGGCCGCACCCTCGGCGAGGAACTGCTGGAACCCACCCGCGTCTACGCCGCCGACTGCCTGGACCTGGCCCGCGCCTTCCCGGTGAACAGCTCAAACGCTGTGCATGGCTTCAGCCACGTCACCGGCGGCGGCCTGGCCGCCAACCTGGCCCGCGTCCTGCCACAGGGACTCGTGGCCACCGTTGACCGCGCCACCTGGGAACTCCCGGCCATCTTCAAGCTGGTCTCCGAGTTGGGCAACGTCCCGCTGGCCGACCTCGAGCGCACCCTGAACCTCGGCGTGGGCATGGTGGCCATCGTGTCCGCCGAAGCCGCCGACGCCGCCGTGACCCGCCTGAACGACCGCGGGCTGCCGTCCTGGGTCATGGGCACCGTCACCGAGGATTCAGACTCGATCCTCAAGTCCGGCCCGGACTACGTCCAGGGCGCCAAGGGCGTAGACGGCGGCGCCGTCCGTCTGGTCAACGCCTACGCATAAGCTTGTCCCGAGTGCCCCATCCCGCCTTCAGGTGGGATGGGGCTTCGTGTTTAAACCTCCAGCAGGCTGAACTCGCCGCCCTGCGGATCCTTGAGGGTGGCCGTGGCACCCGGCGTCTCATCGTCGTCGGGTTCGGGGGCGATCAGCACCTCGGCGCCGGCGGCCACAGCCTTCCGCACGGCGTCCGCCACGTCAGCGACGCCGAAGTAGATCTGCCATCTGGCAGGCGCGTCAGCCGCGACGATCCCGGCCACTTCTGCGCCGTTCACCATCAGTGTCGAGTACGTGCCGCCGTCGTCCTGGGGATACTCAGTCACCTCGTGGCCGAAGAGCTGCTGGAAGAACCCGACGGCGGCCTGCGGCTCGGGCGTGAGGAGTTCGGTCCAAGAGAGCGCACCGGGCTCGTTGTAACGGCCGGTGCCGGTATGCGTTCCGGGCTGCCACACGCCGGTGGTCCCGCCACCGGGAGGATCCACAAAGACCATCACACCGGCGTCCCCGATCTCCTCGGGCCCGAACTGCACGGCGCCGCCGGCATGGGAAACCTCCTCGGCCAGGGCGCCGGCGTCCTCGGCGGCGAAGTAAACGTTCCACTGGGCGGCGGTACCCAGCGATTCCTGGTGCGGGTTCTGCGGCGCAACAGTGGCCACCAGATCCTCCCCCATGAAGGCCTGCGCGTAGCTGCGGCCGTCAGGCGTGGGCAGGTCCTTGAAGGTCCAGCCGAACACCGCGGCATAGAAGGCCTTGGCGGCTTCGACGTCCCGGGTCTGGACGTCAGCCCAGCACGGTTCGCCGTGACGGTAGCGCGGTGAGGGGGAATTCTCGGGCATCGGGGGTCCTTTCGCGGGCGGCAGGTCGCATCCAGACTCCAGTCAACACCAAAAAGCCCGCCGCCTGCACCGGATTCCGGAACAGGCAACGGGCCTGATAACTGAGGCCAGCACCGGCGGTCCGTTTGGACTAGGGTGCTGAAAAAGAAGCGCCGTACGAGCGAACCGGTGTGGCGTCCGATCTTACTGCGGTATCACGACCGGCCGCCGCGGCGGAACGGCTGCGACAGCTAGCCGATCCGACGGGTGTGCACCTCGTCGTCGTCTTCTTCCAAATCTTCCGCGTACTTATCCACGTAAGCCGAATAGTCCGGTTCAACCGGGTCATTCGCGAAATGGCTCGTGGCAAGACCTTCACGACCCTTGAGCTCACGCTGAAGGGCCGAATAATCAGTGTTCGGGGAGTAGTACTTAATGTCCCGAGCCTGCTTGGTAGCTTTTGCCTTTTGACGGCCGCGCCCCATGGCGTGACCCCCTTTTGTACTCGGACCGGAGGTGGTCACCTTGGCTATCGGTGAGGCCCCGGAATGTTTGGTCAATTTGTCGTACACCTAGATTACATGCTTTCGGCGGCAGGTGCTTGCCAGCCTGTGCGTCCGGATGACATATCCGGTACCCTTGCCGCGGCGAACCGCGGGTTCCCGGCTTTTTTGTTGGATAGAGTCACTTCAAGAGTTGCCGGTCCTGCTGCACGGAACGGCACCGGGACGAGGCCAATCCCAGGAGGGGTATCCGGATGGACAACCAGGAACAACGTCCTTTCCCGCCCAAACCTGCCGCCCCGCCGACAGCCGGCTTGCCGCAGGTGTCGGCCCCGGCGGCGAACACGACGGCGGCCGCAGAACCCTCCCCGCCGAAGCACAGCCGGGGCACGTCAATACTGCTGAAGGCTGTCTTCGCGCTTGTTCTGGTTGGCGTCGTCTTTGCACTGGTGTGGCTCGCCAACCGGCTGGATTCCCAGCCGGTTGCCCCGGCTGGCGATCCCGGCTCCGGCGTCGTGGAGATCTCGCCGACTCCCCTGCCCACCCCGCTCGCGCTGCCGCGGGAGGGCGTGGTGCCGCCGGACTATCGGCTGGGGGATTGCTTCAAGGATTTTGACCCCGCGGCGCTCCGGTCAACGGTGGTGGCCTGCGATACCGGACACTCCGCCCAGTTGGTGGCAGTGTTCCGCTATCCGGCAGGAGATTCGTATCCGGGCCGGGAAGCCCTCGCCGCCAAGGCGTTGGAAGCCTGCCGGGCGGCGAAGCTGGCGCCGGTAGCGAATGACTACGCGCTGAACTTCCAGCGCGCCTATCCGAGTGGTACCAGCTGGGACTCCGGCGACCGCAGGGTGGACTGTTACGTGACGGCCGACGCCGGGAACGTCATCAACGCCAGCGTGCTCCCTTGAGGTATTTGGGGTCGCGCTAAACTGGATCATGATCGGTGCCCGTGCCCGTCTTCTGGCCTGGCTGGTCGCCCTGGCCACCCTCCTCGGAGCCTGCACGCCCGCGATCCGCCTCGATGCCGTCGCGACGGGTCAACCAACCACAGCCATTTCCTCTGCACCGTCGGCCCCGGGTGAGACCGCCGCGGCCCCTCAGCAGACCACGCTCCTGGCACCAACCGCCGCACCGGTTCCCACGCCGCCTCCAGCGCCTCAGCCGTTCGCCCTCAACCTCTACCAGGAGGGGGACTTTGTGCCGCAGTACACCTTTGATTGGTGTGTTGCGGCGAGCATTCAGATGGCACACAACCTCATCGATGACACCGGCGGCGGCACCTGGACCGACCGTACGCAACAGAACGAGCTGTGGGAGACGGCCCGGGCGCGGTCGTCCAACTCGTTCAACGGTGCCAACCCGTTCGGATGGGCCCAGGTGCTGACCGAGGCCGGAATGGGGCCATACAGCGTCGTCAGCATCGCCGACTACAAGCAGGCCCTGCAAACCGCCGCGCGCGCCATCGCCAACACAGGCCGGCCGGTGGGCCTGGTCATGTGGAGCGGCCGGCACGCGTGGGTGATGAGCGGGTTTGAGTCGCTCGGTGATCCCCACCAGTTTCCGGACTTCGCAGTCACCGGCATCCGCGTCCAGGATCCGCTCTACCCGTACGGCAGCGCGCAGTGGGGACCGTCGCCCGCCCCGAACAGCCTGCTCAGCCCGGACGAACTGGCTACGCAGTTCGTGGTCCGTGAGCCGCGGCGCTGGAGCAGCGATCTGCCAACCGGCTACCTGCTGGTGCTGCCGACCGCCCCGGCCTGAGCAGGCCGGGGCGCTGCCGGCTGCCAGTCACCGGAGCGGGTCGAAGGGGCGTATCTCGTTCGGAATGTGCCCGGTGGCGATTTGCTCGGCCAGCAACTTGCCGGTGGCCGGCCCCAGCACAATACCCCACATTCCGTGCCCGCCGGCAACGTAAACCCCGGGAGAACGGGTTGCGCCGACCACTGGCAGCCCGTCGGGTGTGACCGGACGGGACCCCACCCAAATGTCCTCAAGGTTCTCCAGGTCCATGTGGGTGAACAGCGGCCGGACGGAGGCGAGGATGGCGTCGATGCGTCCCGTCTGCAACGGCTCGTCCGGCCCGCGGAACTCCATGGTGCCGGCAATCCGAAGCCGGCCCTGGTAAGGCGTGCAGGCCACGCGGCGGGCCGGGAAGTAGATGGGAAACTCGGCGGGTTCGTCCGTGGCGACACTGAAGGAATAGCCACGGCCGGCCTGGACCCGGGTCTTCACGCCGAGCGGCTTGGCCAGCGCCGGCAGCCAGGCTCCGGTGGCCAGCACCACGACGTCGGCGTTGACCGGTTCCTGCCCGTGGCTGTCCACGGATATACCCTCCGGGCCGTGGCGCAGGGAACGCACCTCCCTGCCGTTCAGAATTCTTCCGCCGCGGGCCTGTACGGCATCGGCCAGCGCCTGAACAAACGGCCCGGGTTCGATGAAGCGCTGTTCCTCCAGCTCATACACGGTTGAGACACCGGCGGAGAGCTGCGGCACCTTGAGCTGCGGATTGTCGAGGCGCGTGAGCGGCACCTTCTGCCCGGCCTTCTCCACCTGCTGGATCTCGTGGATGAACGGCCTGCTTTCCTTTTCCTGCTCGAATCCGATAACGAAGGGCCCCTTCCGCGTCCACGCGTCCACGCCGCCGGAAGTCAGCTCGTCGAAGGCGTCCAGGGCCATCCGGTCAATCGGCGTCAGCGCAGCCATGGCCTTGCCCCAGGCCTTGGCAGTGGCGTGCAGGCCGAAGCGCGCCAGGAACGCCCACAGCTTGGGATCCAATCGGGCGGGGATATGCAGCGGCGCAGCAGCATCGAGCAGCGCCTTCGGGGCGTAGGACCACAAGGTCGGATCAGCCAGCGGCATGGCCATGCCTGGCGTGAGCCAGCCGGCGTTGCCCCACGAGGCGCCGGCGGCGACACCCGAGCGCTCGAGAACTGTCACCTCGATGCCGCGTTCCTGCAGATGCCAGGCCGTAGCAAGGCCCACCATTCCAGCACCGACAACGACGGCGGTGCTGGGCGACTGTGCACGTGAGTACATTTCCACTCTCCTTCAACCATGACGCATGCCATATTGCATTGGCCCCAGTCTGAACAATGTAAAAACGGACCTCAATTGATTCGGCAATCATTCTGGGCAAAGCTTTAATTATGTCAATTCATTCAGAAAGAGGCGGAACTTTTTCGCAGGAACCGAACAACAGTCGGCACCCGATTCTGGACGAAACGGACCGCCTCATCATTCAGTTGCTGCAGGCCGACGCGCGGATGCCAAACAATGCCATCGCCGCCGCTGCCGGCGTCGCCCCCTCCACCTGCCACGGCCGGATCCGCTCCCTTCAGGACCGGGGCATCATCCGCGGCTTCCACGCGGATGTAGATCCGGCGGCAGTGGGGCGCGGACTGCAGGCCCTGATCGCCATCCGGCTGCATGCCCATGCACGTGCCAACCTGACCGAGTTCGAAAAATATCTCGCCGGGCTGCCCGCCGTCGAAAGCATCTTCTTCGTCACCGGGGACCGGGACTTTCTCATTCACGTCGCCGTGGCTGATTCCGGGGCACTCCGTGAGCTGGTGGCCGCCAACCTCAGCCTCAGGCCAGAAGTGGCCGGGACCAACACCACCGTGATCTTTGAATACATACGGCCAACAGAGAGCTCGCCCGCCGCCTGATTCCATGTTCGGCGTCGCTTCAGGCGGGGGACGCCGTTACCAACCGCCGCGCGTGGGCGTGTGTCCCTTGCGGGCGTCGTCGGGCATTGCCATTTCGGCCCGCAGGCCCAGGAGCCGGATGGGTCGGTCCGGTTCGATTCCGGCCGCAAGATCCAGGGCGCGTGCAAGGATTTCGTTCCGATCGAAGGTCTCGGGGATCTTCTTCGCGTGGGTTGTGGTGAAGAACGGCGCGTACCGCACCTTGAGGGTCAGCCCCACCACGGGCCGGCCTTCGGCCACAACATCCTCCAAGACACGCGCAGTCAGTTCCCTGACGGCGTCGTCCACCTGGCCGGGCGTGGTCAGGTCCTGCTGGAAGGTGGTCTCCCGGCTGTGCCCGCGGGCCACCCACGGGGTGTCGTCCACAACACTGGCGCCGTCCCCGCGTCCGAGCTCCGCATACCAGGGACCCATCCTGGGGCCGAACTCCGGGACCAGGCCCTGGGGGTCGGACGCGGCGAGCTCGGCGACCGTGTTGATGCCGAGCTTGGCCAGCCGGGCAGACACTTTGGCCCCGACGCCCCAGAGGTCCCGGGTGGGCCGGAGGCCCATGACCTCGAGCCAGTTCCCGGCGGTCAGTCGGAAGACGCCGGCCGGTTTGCCGAAACCGGTGGCCACCTTGGCGCGGACCAGGGTGTCGCCGATACCCACGCTGCAATGCAGCTGCGTTTGTGCCAGGACGGCGGCCTGCACCTGCCGGGCGTAGGCTTCGGGATCCTCTGCCTCGGTGCCGATAAAGGCTTCATCCCAACCAAGCACCTGCACGGTGGCACCGGGCTGTGCTCGCAGGGTAGCCATGACGGTCTCAGATGCCGCAAGGTAGGCCTCGTGATCGACGGGCAGGATCACGGCGTCGGGCACTTTTCTGGCCGCAATGCGGAGAGGCATTCCGGAACCCACGCCGAACGCCCTGGCTTCGTAGGAGGCGGTGGACACCACAGCCCGTTCAGTGGGGTCGCCCCGACCTCCGACAATGATTGGCTTGCCCGCAAGCTCTGGGCGCCGGAGCACTTCGACCGCCGCGATGAACTGGTCGAGATCGACGTGCAGCACCCACCGGATTCCGCTCACGCCACCAGTCTGCCCTATACGTTGCCGGCAAGCATCGGCTGCCTCCACGGCAGCGCAAGATGTGAGACGCCACACATTCGTTGACTTTTAAAGTATTAGTGAGAAGATAGATGCATACGCATATACACGCGTACCGCGGGAAACCGGCACAACCGTGACCGCGAAAATCGCTTAGAGATTGGACTGACTCATGCAACTCGAGAACAAGGTCGCATTCATCACCGGCGGCGGATCGGGGCTCGGTCTCGCGACCGCAAAGAACTTCATTGCCGAAGGTGCGAAGGTCATGATCTTCGACTTCAACCCCAAGTCCCAGGAAGTCGCCGATGAGATCGGTGCGAAGTTCGTCCAGGGCGACGTCTCGAAGGCAGAGAGCGTCGAGTCCGCCGTCGCTAAGACGGTTGAGGAATTCGGAAGCCTTGACATTGCTGTCGCCTCCGCTGGTGTCGGCGGCGAGGGCGACGTTGTCACCTCGACGGTCGAAAACTGGGAGCGCACCAACGGCATCGACTACTCCGGCGTCTTCTACACCAACAAGTACGTCATCGAGCAGCTCCTCAAACAGGGCAACGGCGGCGTGGTTATCAACCTCGCGTCAATGTTCGGCCTCGTGGCCGTCTCGAACAACATTGCTTACTCGGCTTCCAAGGGCGGCGTCGTGAACATGACCCGCGCCGCCGGGACGATGTACGCAAAGGAGGGCATCCGCGTGAACGCTGTGGCCCCGGGCGTCATTCGCACCCCGCTCATCGACGAGCCCACCCTCGAACAGTATGCAAAACTGCACCCGGCCGGACGCGTCGGCGAGGCCCAGGAAGTTGCCGACCTCATCACCTTCCTGGCGAGCGACAAGGCGAAGTTCATCACAGGAGCCACCATCCCGATCGACGGCGGCTACACGGCCGTCTAGCTGAACACTGCAGCACACGAAAGCGCCCCCTCCACCGGAGGGGGCGCTTTCCGCTTTCCGGGCTGGGCGGCTACGCCTTGCGCCGCACCACCAGGCCGGTGCCGGCGGGAGCACCGCCGTCGGGCCCTGCCACCGCTTCCAGGCCCTCGATGGTGAGTTCATCGAGATCGGCCGCCGTATCCACGAGCACGGTATCGCCGTCCGCGATGTCACCGGACAGGATGGCCTTCGCCAGGCGATCGCCGATCTCCCGCTGCACGAGCCGGCGAAGCGGCCTGGCACCGTACGCGGGATCAAACCCGGACATGGCCAGCCAGGCGCGGGCGCCCTCGGACACTTCCAGCGTGAGCCGGCGGTCCTGCAGCCGCTTGCCGAGCTCGGCCACCTGCAGTTCCACGATGTGGGACAGCTCGTCCACGGTCAGGGCATCAAACAGGACCACTTCGTCCAACCGGTTCAGGAATTCCGGCTTGAAGGAGGCATTGACCGTGGCCATGACGGCGTTCCGCTTGGCCTGCGCATCCAGGGTCTGGTCCACCAGGAACTGGCTGCCGAGGTTGGAGGTCAGGACCAAGATGACGTTGCGGAAGTCCACGGTGCGGCCCTGGCCATCGGTGAGGCGACCGTCGTCGAGTACTTGCAGGAGGATGTCGAAGACCTCAGGATGCGCCTTCTCCACCTCGTCCAGCAGGATGACTGAATACGGCCGACGGCGGACCGCCTCGGTCAGCTGGCCGCCCTCCTCGTAGCCGACATAGCCCGGAGGGGCGCCGACGAGCCGGGCCACCGAATGCTTCTCGCCGTACTCGGACATGTCGATCCGCACCATGGCGCGTTCGTCATCGAACAGGAAGTCCGCGAGCGCCTTGGCGAGCTCCGTTTTGCCCACACCGGTTGGACCCAGGAACAGGAATGAGCCCGTGGGCCGGTTGGGATCGCTGATGCCGGCACGGGCGCGGCGGACGGCGTCGGACACGGCGGTAACGGCCTTTGACTGGCCGATCAGACGCTTGCCCAGCTCCTCCTCCATGTGCAGCAGCTTCTGGCTTTCCCCCTGCAGCATCCGCCCGGCGGGAATGCCGGTCCACGCGGAAATGACCTCCGCGATGTCGTCGGCGGTGACCTCCTCAGCAACCATTTGGGCGGGCTTATCCGTGACAGCCGCTTCGGCCGCGGCGGCGGCGCTCAGTTCGCGCTCGACGGCGGGGATCTCGCCGTAAAGGATCCGCGACGCCGTCTCCAGGTCACCTTCGCGCGCTGCCTTGTCGTAGGTGGAGCGCAGTTCGTCCAGCTTCGCCTTCAGGTCGCCGACGCGGTTCAGGCCTGCCTTCTCGGCTTCCCAGCGGGCGTTGAGCGCGTCCAGCTCTTCGGTCTTGTCCGCCTTGTCCGCGCGGAGGGCGGCCAACCGCTCCACGGAGGCAGCGTCCTTCTCGTTCTCGAGGGCAAGCTCCTCCATGGTGAGCCGGTCCACGGCACGGCGCAGCTGGTCGATCTCTTCAGGCGCGGAGTCGATCTCCATCCGCAGCCGGGAGGCGGCCTCGTCCACCAGGTCGATGGCCTTGTCCGGCAGCTGGCGGCCCGAAATGTAGCGGTTGGACAGCGTAGCGGCAGCCACCAGCGCGGCGTCCGCGATGGTCACCTTGTGGTGCGCCTCGTAGCGTTCCTTAAGGCCGCGGAGGATGCCGATGGTGTCCTCCACGCTCGGCTCCCCGACGTACACCTGCTGGAACCGGCGCTCCAGTGCCGGGTCCTTTTCGATGTTCTCGCGGTACTCATCCAGCGTTGTAGCGCCGATCAACCGCAGCTCGCCACGGGCCAGCATGGGCTTGAGCATGTTGCCGGCATCCATGGACGACTCTCCTGTGGCGCCCGCGCCCACCACCGTGTGTATCTCGTCAATGAAGGTGACGATCTGCCCTTCGGAGTTTTTGATTTCCTCCAGGACGGCCTTGAGCCGCTCCTCGAACTCGCCGCGGTACTTCGCGCCCGCCACCATGGAGGCGAGATCCAGGGCGATCAGGGTCTTGCCGCGGAGGCTTTCCGGCACGTCATTGGCCACGATGCGCTGGGCGAGGCCTTCGACGACGGCGGTCTTGCCCACGCCGGGCTCGCCAATGATGACCGGGTTGTTCTTGGTGCGGCGGCTCAGCACCTGGATGATGCGGCGGATCTCGGTGTCGCGGCCGATCACCGGGTCCAGCTTGCCCGAGCGCGCCATCGCGGTGAGGTCAGTGCCGAACTTCTCCAGGGACTGGAACGTGTTCTCGGGGTCCGGGCTGGTGACTTTACGGTCACCGCGGACACCCGGCAGGGCGGCCAGCAGCGCCTCATGGGAGGCACCGGCGTCGCGCATTAACCGCCCGACGGCGTCGCTTCCGGCAGAGAGGCCCAGCAGCAGCATTTCGGTGGACACAAAGGTGTCACCGAGGCGGTCGGCTTCGTTTTTGGCGTTTTGGATGGCCTGCAGCGCGGGCCGGGAGAGCTGGGCCTGCTGCGCGGAGCCGCCCGAGGTGGCAGGCAGGGCCTTAATGGCACTGCTCGCCTGGACACTGACGGCGTCCGGGTCAGCGCCCGTGGCGCGGAGGAGTGCAACGGCGACCCCCTCCCGCTGATCCATCAGGGCTTTGAGCAGATGTGCCGGTTCCACTTGGGGGTTGCCGATGGTGGAGGCATTCATGGCTGCTGCCGAAAGAGCCTCCTGGCTCTTGGTGGTGGGTTTGAAGTCCAAAGAGAGCTCCTTTCAAATGAGCATTTTCGCTAAGTTGAGTCTACTACGCTCAACTTTGATCTGAGCAACACCGAGAGGGTTTCTGCCCACGGCGAACCGGACATTTCCTGGCATTGCCTTGCAGCCTGAGAAGTAGTGTCCTTGCACTGTATCGCCGCCCCTTGGATCAACCTAGGATCGATGTGTGACCGGGGACCATAGCTCCACCGGCACACTCCAGCGGAGGTTTGCCATGAAGAAGTTTGCTGTTCTTTACATCGCACCCCAGTCAGCCCAGGCCCAGATGGAGCAAAGTTCGCCGGAGGCCGCGCAGGAAGGCATGAAGGCGTGGATGGAGTGGGCAGACCGTGCCGGAAGCGGCATTGTGGACATGGGCAGCCCCCTGGGAGAAGGCCGGGAAATTACGGCGACGGGCGCTTCAGAAGTCAGCAGCAGCAGCCATGTTGGCGGGTACGGCATCCTGCAGGCCGAGGACCTCGCCGGCGCCGAGTCGCTGCTCGAGGGGCACCCGCACCTCATGATGCCCGGCGCCAGCATCCAGGTCTACGAGTTCCTGGACATGCCAGGGATGTAACTGGGCACCTAGCCGGCGGCGGGTTTGGTCTCGATGTAGTTGATCACCAGGAACTCGCCTGCCGGGACCAGTTCCACATACCAGCGGGTTGGTTTGTCCAGGTCCTCCCAGTTGCCCTGCCCGGCCACCACGGGGCGGTAGACGGCGTCGAACTTCAGGAACGTTCCGCTGTCCGTGGCGCTTGAATCGATCTCCCGCAGCAGGTCAAATTTCCCGCGCCCGCCCGTGCCCGGCTCCCCAAGGCGGACCGCCGCCAGGTTCCGCTGGTTCATCGCTTTCACCGAGGCAAAGTATTCCTGCCACGCGACGTCGCCGTGGGTGGTGAACAGGGTGCTCGAGTAGGCCTCCGCATTCCGGGCCGCGAGCCGCTCAACACAATTTTCCGGGACCGCATTGCCGGGGCTCCAGGCGGTGACCAACTCGGAACCGGCGTTGAGCCAGCCGCTGTAGGCGTTCAGGACGCTGCCGATCGTCTCGCGCGGGGTGCCGATGGGGATCCGGACCGGTGTCAGGTCGTTCTGTCCGACGAAGGGGCATTCCGGCGGCAGCGCCGACACGGGCGTGGCCGGTGCGATGTCCGGCAGCGGCGCGGGCGACGGAAACAGACTGCAGCCCGTAAGGCCGGTCAGCAGCGCCAGGGCGGCAGCCGCCGTCGTCATTTTTCGGCCGCGCGCACGCCCGACTGGAACGTTCATGATTCTCCCCCAATACCGCCGCCCCGTCCGGACGACGCTGACCAGCCTACCCGCCCGTACACTGCCCGACGTGAGAGAGCGTTGGCCCAAAAGGCACATTAAGTGAGAGAGCGTTGGGGGGGTCAGCTCGCGTAGATGGACACGGCGCCGGCCTTGATCACGAAATACACCTGCATGCCCGGGGCGAGCCCCAGATCGGCGGCGGCGGCCGGGGTGATGTCGGCGCTCAGCCGCCCGTTTTCGCCGGCGCGGACGCGGACCTGGTCGCCGTGCGGCTCCAGGTCAGTGATGGCCACCGGAAAGGCATTGCGCGGGCTGCCGTGCGCCTCGGACAGGAAAACGGAAACGGCCGACGGCGGGAAGACGGCCACGCCGGGCTGCCCGGCCGGCAGCGGGCCGGGGACGTCGTGGTGCTGTCCGTAGAGTCTAAGCCCGCCGGATTGAAGGCCGTGTTCGGTGACGGTCCCGGCCACAAAGTTGAGCCCGGCGAGGCCTGCGGCAAAGCGGCTGCGCGGCCTTTGCAGGACCTCGCGGGTGGGGCCTTCCTCGCTGATCCGGCCGTTTTCCAGGATCACGACGCGGTCCGCCAGCATGAGGGCATCGAGGACGTCGTGCGTGATGATGATGGCGCGGCGCCCCGCCAGGACGCGCCTGAGGAGGCGCCGGAGCAGCGGCGCGGCATGGATATCCAGTGCGGCCATCGGCTCATCCAACAGGAGCAACCCGGGATCGGCGGCGAGCGCCCGGGCCACGGCCACCCGCTGCGCCTGCCCGCCGGACAGCTCGGCCGGGCGGCGGGTTTGGAGCTCAGTTGCCTCCACCTCGGCCAGCCAATGCTCGGCGGACCTCCTGGCGGCTTCCTTCGAGACGCCTGCGCTGCGCGGACCAAATGCTACGTTGTCCAATACGTTCAGGTGCGGGAACAGCAACGGTTCCTGGGCCAGGAGGGCGGTGCCGCGATGATGCGGCGCAGTCCATGTTGTGCGTCCGGCGGTGAGGTCGAACAAGGTCCTGCCGTCCAGTTCCGCCCTGCCCGAATCCGGGTGCAGCAGGCCCGCGATGACGTTCAGCAGGGTGGATTTGCCTGCTCCGTTGGCCCCCATGACGGCTACCGTCTCGGCAGGCCCGACGCTCAGGGCAACGTCGAATCCGCGCTGCTCCACCGCTGCCTGAACCAGAAACGTCACCGGACTTCACCGCCTGCGGCGGGCGCCGTCGTCGTACCCTCCGGCTTACTCACCCGCGGGCTGCGGTACGCGAGCGCCACCACGGCAATGGCGACGGACACCAGGACCAGGGAAAGCGCGACGGCGGCATCGGCGTCCGTCTCGCGCTGCAGGTAGATTTCCAGCGGCAGCGTCCGGGTCACCCCCTGCAGGCTCCCCGCGAATGTGAGGGTGGCGCCAAATTCGCCGAGGCTGCGCGCGAAGGAGAGAACCGCGCCGGACGCGAGGCCCGGCAGCACCAGCGGGAGCGTGACCCGGCGCAGCACGGTGCTGGGGCTGGCGCCGAGGGTGGCTGCCACGGCTTCGTACTTGGGCCCGGCGATGCGCAGGGCGCCCTCAAGGCTGACCACCAGGAACGGCAGGGCCACGAACGTCTGGGCCAGCACCACGGCGGTGGTGGAGAACGCGATCTGCAGCCCCGCCACCTCCAGCGTTCTGCCCAGCAGTCCCTGCCGGCCGAACGTGTACAGCAGCGCAATGCCGCCCACCACCGGCGGCAGCACCAACGGCAGCAGGACCAGCGAGCGCAGCACCCGCTGACCGGCAAAACTGCCGCGGGCCAGCACCAGGGCGAGCGGCACGCCCAAAATGATGCACAGGACCGTGCTCGCTGCCGAGGTGCGCAGGCTCAGACCCAGCGCAGTCAGCGAGGATTCGGACGTGACCAGGGGGATGAAGTTGGCCCAGTTGACCTTGGCCACCATGGCTGCCAGCGGAAGCACCACTAGGAGCCCCCCGGCAGCCGCGACGGCGTAGATCCAGGCGGGAATGCCCGTGTATGTGGCGGCTTGGCGGGCGGTCACGAGTTCACCTAGGGTTTGCCGAAGCCGGCGGCGGCCAGCGCAGCCTGGCCTTCAGGGCCCAGGACGAACTGTACAAACGCGTCCGCCGCGGGTTTGTTCCGGGCACCCTTCACCGCGGCAAGGGGATAAGTGTTGATGGCCTTGGCTGCCTCGGGGAACCTGACCTCTTCCACCTTTGAACCCGCGCTTCTGGCGTCGGTGACGTAGACCAGCCCCGCGTCGGCCTCCCCCGACGTGACCTTGCCCAGGACGTCGGTGACCGAGGATTCCTCGCTGACCGGGGTGAGGGTGGTGCCGGTTTCCTGCTCGATGGCTTTGGTGGCGGCGCCGCAGGGCACCTGGCCGGCGCAGGCCACCACCTTGACGCCGGACCGGGCGAGGTCACCGAAGCCGGTGATGCGGGCCGGGTTCCCGGGCGGGACCACGATGGTCAGCGTGTTCGTGGCGAAGTTGCCGGGTTGCCCGGCCACCAGGTCCTGGGCCTTGAGTTTATCCATGTTCCGCGTGTCTGCGGAGGCGAAGACGTCGGCCGGGGCGCCCTGGGTGATCTGGGTGACCAGGTCCGCCGAACCGGCGAAGCTGAGGGCGACACCTGTCCCCGGGTTGGCCGCCTCGAACTTTCCCGCGATGTCCGTGAAGGCCGTTTTGAGCGACGCCGCAGCGAAGACGGTGACGGTACCCGCGGTGCCGGACGCGCCGCCGTCGACCGTTCCGCCCGGGCCCGACCTCCCGCCCTGGCCTGCCGGGGAACAGCCCGCGAGCGCCAGCGCCAGCCCGAAGACCACTCCGGCGAGGGCGCGCCTCATGCGGAGCCCTTGCCGTGGGGCGTTTCGATGATGACGGTGGTGGCCTTGACTACGGCGGTGGCCACGGAGCCGAGTTCCAGGCCGAGGTCGCGGACGGCTTCGCTGCTCATCAGCGAGACCACTCTGAAGGGGCCGCACTGAAGCTCCACCTGCGCCATGACCTTGTCCGCGGTGATGCCGGTGACCAGGCCGACGAACCGGTTGCGCGCTGAGCTGCCGCTGCGGTGCGGATCGTCTGGAAGCTGGGCGAGCTTCTGGGCGTGCCGGGCCAGTTCCAAGCCGTCCACTGCCAGCCGGCCGGCGTCGTCCTTTATGGCGGTGAGGGTGCCGTTGTCCGTCCAGCGCCTGATGGTGTCATCACTGACGCCGAGGAACCGGGCCGCTTCGGAGACGCGAATAGTGGGCATTTACCCATAATAGTCCGCATTTGCGGTTCTGGGTCCTATTACAGGCTTTCCGGCAAGTGTTCCGGTCCGGGCGGGAGGTCTGCGGTGGCGGGTCCGTGGATGACGGTTCCGTCCGCGGCGAACCGGGAACCGTGGCAGGGGCAGTCCCAAGTGGTTTCTGCAGCGTTGAACTCGACGGTGCAGCCCAAGTGGGTGCAGATGGCAGAGAGGGAGTGGAGCTGCCCCTCCGCGTCCTTGTAAACGGCAGTGCTCTTGCCCGCGAGGTCGATGACCGTTCCTTCGCCGGGTGCCAGCGTCATGTGGCCGGGGTAGGGGGCGGCGCCGCCGGTCACGTCCGGCACTCGCTTCTCTTCCGCTGACCCGCTGGCCTTGGCTGCCGGCGTGGTTCGGTTGCTGTTGAACACTTCCGCCCAGGGGTTCTCCCGGCCGCTGATGAGGTCTGTGAGGATGAGGGCCGCAGCCGTTCCATTGGTCAGACCCCATTTGCGCAGCCCGGTCACGACGTACAGATGCTTGGCGTCCACGGACATGAGCCCGACGTAGGGCAGCCCGTCCGCCGGCAAATTGTCCTGGGTCGACCAGCGGTGGGTGACCTCACTGACGCCGAGCCTGTCACGGGCGAAGGAGGCTAGCCTGGCATACCGCCCGGCGGTGTCACCGGGCTCAGACGCAGGATGGCCTTCGCCGCCGGTCAGCACATAAGACCGGCCGTCGAGGCTGACGGTCAGGATGGAACGCATGGGTTCGTCCACGCTGATGAACGTGGCGCCAAGCGGCGGAGTGTCCACAAGTCCGGCCACGATGTAGGAACGGTGCGGCTGGCACCGGGCGTCGAAAGCGCCTTGGTCGCCGAACGGCACATTCGTGGCGACGATGATGTCGCGCGCCCGGACCGTGCCGCCCTCGGTGTCCACTACACCCGGGGTGCCGTCGTTGACCTGCAGCGCCCGGGTCTGTTCGAAGACGAAGCTGCCCTCGCCGTGGACTGCACGCGCCAGGCCCTGGAGGTACTTCACCGCATGGAACTGGGCCTGTCCGTCGAACCGGACCGCACCCTTGACGGGGAACGGCAGCCGCACGTCCGTGGTGAACGTCGAGGGAAGGCCGAGGTCCGCGGCGAGGTCCGCTTCGGCACGGACGAGTTCCAGGGCTTCGTCGGTTTCGGCATAGGTGTAATTGCTGACGAGGCGGAAGTCGCAGTCAATGCCCTCTGCAGACACCACCCGCTGGATATGTTCGAGGGCGCCCTGGTTGGCCTGGCCGTAGATGCGCGCGGTGTCCGTGCCGTGGTTGCGGGCGAGCTCGGTGTAGACAAGCCGGTGGAGGGAGGTGACCTTGCCGGTGGTGTGGCCGGTAACGCCGGTTCCCACCCGCGCCGCCTCGACGACCGCGACAGTGTGCCCGGCCCGCTTGAGGGCCAATGCGGCCGTCAGCCCGGCGACACCGGCTCCGATGACCGCGACGTCCGTCTCTATATCGTGGTCCAGCGCTGGATAGCCGGTCTCCCCGGTGGAGGCGAGCCAAAGGGATACCGGTTCACCTTGCAGCTGGGCGTCCCCTGACATCACCATGGAAAACCTCCCCTTTGCGGAACGCGCGGCGACATGTGTGCTGATCATCCGCCTTCCTCGGTGGAATATCAACGGCCCGGGCAGGCCACAGTCGGGCTGCATCGTCCACCCGCAGACCAGCCGAACTAGACTTCCCCCATGGCGATTTACTTGGATCCGCCCCTGTGGCCTGCCCACGACACGCACTTTTCACACCTGGTCTCGGACACCTCGCTGGCGGAACTCCACGCGTTCGCTGCGGCCGCCGGCATTCCGGACCGGGCGTTCGACGGCGACCACTACGACGTCCCGGAGCGCAGGTTTGAGGACCTCGTGGCCGCCGGCGCCATCCCGGTCGAGGGCCGGATCCTGGTCCGCAAGCTCATTGCCAGCGGGCTGCGCATCCCTGCCCGGCAGCGCAGCAAATCCCTCAAAGTGCCTCTCCTGCACCGCTGGGAAAGCATCATGCCCGGCCACGATGGCCTCTTCCTGGACCTCCTGGACCGGTGGGGTGAGGAGCACCGGAAGTACCACGGCCGGACCCACCTGTTGGCCGTACTCGAGGCCCTGGACCTGCTCACCGACCCCGCCGATCCGCCCCGGACCGTGCTGCTGGCGGCCTGGTTCCACGACGCCGTGTACCGCGGGGTCGCAGGCCAGGATGAAGAGGAATCAGCCCGGCTGGCCGAGGACCGGCTATCTGAGGCGGGGCTCCCGCCTGCCGAGGTGGAGGAGGTGGCGCGGCTGGTCATGCTGACGTCGGACCACCGCCCGGAACCAGGGGATGACGACGGCGCCCTCCTCTGCGACGCGGACCTCTCGGTCCTCGGCGGCGAACCGGAGCCGTACGCCCGGTATGTAGCCGCCGTCCGGGAAGACTACGCGCACATCGGGGACGCCGATTTCGCAGCCGGACGCGCCGCCGTCGTACGTCAATTGCTGGAACTGGATCCGCTCTTCCACAGCGAGCGGGCACGGGAACTGTGGCTCGAGGCGGCGCGGCGCAACCTTCAAAGCGAGCTCGCCTGACTCGCGCTGGGCTGCCTTGCGCTGGACTGCAGTGTCGGCCGGCAGGACAGACGGTCCGGCTGGATGGTTCGTCCAGCCGGACCGTCAGGGAAAAACCTCAGTCTACGACCGTGACCTCACCCACCATCCCCATGTAGTCATGCAGTGCGCAGATGTACTTGAAGGTGCCTGCCTTGGTGAACGTGACCTCGAAGGAAGAGGCCGGACCTGCATTCGCGGGAATGATTCCCGAATTGAGATCGCCGCCGCTGAAATGGGTGGGGTCACCTGACGGGGCGAAGACATTCGCCGGCTCAGTGCCGAAGGTGACCGTGTGGGGCGCATCCATTCCGGGGTTGCTGAACACCACTTTGTCGCCCACATGCACTGTCACATCTGGCTGGACGAAGCGCATGACCATCGCAACGCCGTCGTCGCCGCCTGCCAGCACCAGGTGATCAGTGGCTTGCTTGGCCAAGGAATGATTCAACTTGTAGCCGTCACGAAGGATGGACCGTTCCTGTTTTTGGGATGAGCGATCATAGTCCCGCTGGGAATAGGGGTAATCCGATCCTTCTTCCTGGACGTGCACCGTGCCCTTCATGGCCATGCCGTGAACCAGGCAGTAATACGTGAAGTCGCCCTCCTTGGGGAACGTCAGGCTGTAGCTCTCCACGACTTTAAAACCCGGAACTTCGACGTTGGACATGAGCCCCGAGTTGTAATACGACGTTCCGTCGTAGCTGTCCGTCCCGACCGGACCCAGTTGCTTGGGGTCAAACGGATCAAACGGCCGCAGCGATTGGCCTTGGGCGAGGAAGGACACGGTGTGTATTTCGGCCCCGTTCGCCTCCCAGTTGATGGTGTCCCCAGCGTTGACTGTGATGTCCGAGGGGAGGAAGGCCATGCCCTGAATTGCCTGGTCCCATGATTCGGAGCCGACTTGAACTGTCCAGGAATGCGTCCCCCAGCCGGATGCACCTGCCGGACCGGCGACGGCCACTGATGTCGCCAGCGCGGCGGCAGCCGCCAGGATGAATGGAAGTGTGTGGAATCTGGTGCGAATGCCCTTTATATGCTTCATCGCAATGCTCTCTTGTAAAGCGAACCGTTTTCGGCCATGACTGGCCCATGGATCATGGTGACCGGTTCACCCCAGCCGGGAGACATCCCAAACTGATCACTGTTTCTCGGCGGGCGAATCCTGGGACGCTCCTGCAAGAGCGCAGCAGCGTGGCAGCCAGAAAGATTCACTCGCCGGAAAGCACCACTACCGTGGTGCGGCGCAGATTTTCGATTTTGCAAGCGCCTTCGCTGGCGGGCGTGATAGCCGACGGGCGGAAGCTGAGGCGCAATTATTACACTCCTCCTGCGGCCCCAATTTGTCGAGGTTAATCCGCAGGTTTGATGTTTGTGCGTGGCCGCTTCAGCCTGATGGGCGGTGTCATCGCGCTCATCGCCGTACTGATGGTGATGCTCTCCGGCCTTTCCTCGGGCCTCGTCAACGATGGCGTGTCAGGCCTCAAGTCAATGCCCGCAGCCGCGAAGTCGTGGAACTCCTCGCCCGGCAAAGCCACGAGCACGGCGTCGCAACCGTCATGGTCACCCACGACCACGACGTCCTCGGCTACTGCGACCGCGTCGTTGAAATGGTGGACGGCCGCCTGGGCGCGCCGGCCCCGGTTCGCTAGCCGGACCACCAAAGGCACACGACGGCGGCCGGCTCGGCAGGCCGCCGTCGTGCGCCGTAGTCTTGATGCGTATCAGTCAGCGTCAAAGGACCAGCAAATGCCCAGAATCAGTGCCGCCACCGTCGCGGAGCACCGCGCCGCACAGGAGCGCGCACTACTGGATGCTGCCCACGAACTCCTGCAGGAAACCTCGGAAGCGCCGACCATGGCGGACGTGGCTTTGCGGGCCGGACTCTCGAGACCCAGCGTCTACCAGTACTTCGACTCCCGGCACGACCTCCTCCAGGCTCTGGTCCGCGACATCTTTCCGCGCTGGACCGAGCGTGTCACCGGCGCCATGGCCAACGCCCCCACCAAAGCAGACCGCATCCTGGCCTACGCCATGGCCAACGTGGACCTTGTCGCCGAAGGAGCCCACGCCGTCGGCGCGGCGCTAGCCGCGCTGACCCCCGGGGCCGAACTCGACGAGCAAGCCACCCGGATGCACCGCCAACTCCAGGAACCGCTCATAGAGACGCTCACAGAGCTCGGCGTTGCGGATCCGGAGTCGCTGGCAGAGATGATCAACGCCGTCGTTCACGCCGGCACCCGCATGCTCGAATCCGGGCAAACGCGCGAACAGGTCCACTCCCATCTCAGGACGCTGCTCGGGCCCTTCGTGACAGAACGCCAAAGCACCTAAGCCGCCGGCACGGGAGCCGGCTGGTTAATGCCGGTAGGCCGTGATAAACGGGGTGTTGGTGGGCACGATCTGCTTGCCCAGCGGCATCAGGCTCACCGGGATGAGCTTCAGGTTGGCGATGGCCAGCGGGATGCCGATGATGGTGACCGCCATGGCGAAGGCCGTGACCACGTGGCCGATCGCGATCCAGACGCCGGCCACCACCAGCCAGATGACGTTCCCCACGAGCGAGAACACGCCGGTCCCGCCCGGCTTGTCCACCACCATCCGCCCGAAGGGCCACAGCGTGTACGCCGCGATCCGGAACGAGGCGATGCCCCACGGGATGGTCACGATCAGCAGGCAGCAGATGATGCCCGCCGTGAAGTAGCCCAGGGCGAGCCAGAATCCGCCGAAAACGAGCCAGATGATGTTGAGCAATGTCTTCATCTGTCCATTGTGCCTTGCAGGGTCTGACAAAACCGTAGGGGTCTGCCCTGATTGACCCCTGACTTCCGGCTAAACCGCGGTTGGAGCCTCCGCCCTGCGCTCAGCCCTTGGCGGCCTTCACGAACGCGGCGATCTTGTCCAGGTCCTTCACCCCGCGCGAGGCCTCAACCCCGGAGGAAACGTCCACACCCCACGCGCCCGCTGCCGCGGCGGCCCCGCCGACGTTGCCGGCATTCAGTCCCCCGGCCAAGAGCCAGTTGCGCCCTTGAAGCTCCGTCACGTCCACCATGGAGGCGTAGTCCCACGTCTCGCCGGATCCGGGGACGGCGGCATCGATCAACAGGATGTCCTCACCCCAGTCGGCGAACGCGTCCGCAGTTGCCGCCATGGTGACCGCCCTGATCAGCTTCATGCCGGCGTCGTGCACTGTGGTGACGTCTTCCGGAGTGATATCCCCGTGGAGCTGGATCCACCCGAGTCCGGCGGAGCGGGCGATTGCAAGGGCATCGGCGACAGGTTCATGCCCGAATACGCCGATGGCAGTCACGCCGGCAGGCACGTCTGCCAACAGCCCTGAAACCTGGGACGGCGAGACTGCGCGCGGACTCGCAGTCAGGACAAACCCGACGGCGTCAGCCCCGGCGTCGACGGCAACGCGGACCGATTCCGGCGTGCTGAGACCACATATTTTGACGAACATTTTCGGCTCCTTGAGGCTTTCTGCGCAATGTCCCCCGGGAGGACATTAGCAGGGATTGCCGTCTGCACCGGCAAGACCCATCACCTCAGTGGCCCGACATCACGCGCTCCACCATGTTCCGCCCGGATTGTTCGAAGGCGGTATCCCCAACCTGGTTCGCCCACACCACCGTGCCGATGGCCTGATTGATGTTTTCCAACCGCCACATAGCGGCGTCGGCAGGTCCCACCATCTTGCCCAGTCCGTCATAAAAGGCCGCCTCCAGTTCGGGCCGGCCAACGAACTGCTGGTGGCTGAGCCGGACAAGGTCGTGCACCCACGGGCGCGGTTCCGCCCGGCCAAAATCGATGACTTTGACCTGCCCTTTTTCGTGCAACCAGTTCCGCGGCTGATAATCGCCGTGCGTAGTCACCAGTTGTGTGACGCCCGGTTCCAGCGTGCGCAACTCCCGCGCGAGCCTGGCGAGTTGGCTTTCCGGCACGAGCCCGTGGGCCCGGTCCATCCAAGACCAGGTTTTGGCGGCCAGAGCCTTGGCGTAGTGCATGGAGGTGCCGGCGGGACCGTGGATTTTCTTCAGGAGCGCCCCGGCCTGGCGGTACGTTTCAGGGTCATCCTCGGCCGGTGTTCCTTCCACGAGCGCCCCGGGCAGGAACTCGGTTATGAGGATCCCGGCTTCCGCCGAGGCGTGCCGCAGCTTGGGCACCCGGCCGGCCAGGCCTGTGCGATCGGCCAGGTCTTCGAATCCGGCGCCATGGGCTGCGATTTCGCGGCGGATGTGATGGCTGGTGGTGCTCGCCTTTACGATGAATTCTTCGCCGTACGCCGCCAGAACGTGGAGGACGGTGGTGTCCTGCAGGGGCCAGCTGTAGTCGCCCACCACGCGGAAGGAGCCGAGCCAGCACTTCAGGAGCCGGCTTTGTTCATCCGTGATCCCCCGACGCATCCACCCAGCATGCCACGCGTGGGCGCCCTGCCAAACGATCCGGCCCGACAAACTAGTCTGGACGGATGGAGATCATCCGCTTCGCAGAACTCAGGTCCGAACCGTGGCGCAACGGCGGCGGGGTAACCCGCGAACTGGCCAGCCATCCCAAGGCAGCCTCGGCGCAGGATGGCGCCTGGGACTGGCGCGTCAGCATCGCCGACGTCACCAAGGCCGGGGATTTCTCGGCGTTCCCCGGCATGGAGCGGGTGCTGACCGTGGTGGACGGCGAACTCCTCCTGCTCACCGTGGACGGCGCCGAGCATCCCCTGGAAAAGTACCGGCCCTTCAGGTTCTCCGGTGACGCTGCTGGGCGTGGCGCCCTGCCCACCGGTGACATCCGGGACCTCAACGTCATCACCCGGGCCGGTTCATTCAAGGGCTTCACCTCCATCATTGAACTCTCCAAGAAGCGCGCGCACCCGGTTTTTGCGGGTCAGCTCGCAGTGCTTTTGCAAGGCCAGGCCACGGTGAGCCCCGGCGAAGGTGCCGACGGGGAGGGCGCCGACGGCGAAGCTGCCGCGGCCCCCGCGCAACCCGAGGCACTCAGCCGCTATGACGCCGTCGTCGGTTCCGATTCGCGCTCCCCCGAAATCCTGGGCCGCGGCTTCCTGGCCGTGGTGTCGATCGACCGCGTGACGGGCTAAGCCGGCCCGCAGGCTAACCCCTGCCGGTGGTGAGGCTGGCCACCAACCGGGCCACCCGCCGTCGGGGTTTGCTACCCTGAAACTAAGGCTCCGCACACGGGCCTCCGGACGACGGTTCAGTACCCGGCACGCGACAAGACTGGCCAAAGGATCTGTCATGTCGTGGTTAATCCTCATTCTTTCCGGATCGCTGGAGGCCGTCTGGGCCGCCGCCCTGCACCGAACCTTCGAGTCAACAGGCCGGCGCCGCATCGCCCCGGCCTCCCTCTTCCTAGTCTCCGTCCTCGCCAGCATGGCCGGCCTCGCCATCGCCATGCAGTCCATCCCCACCGGGACTGCCTACGCCGTCTGGGTGGGCGTGGGCGTGGTGCTGACCTCCGCTTACGCGATCCTCACCAAGGCGGAACGCCCGACGACGGCACGCCTGCTGCTACTCACGGGCATCGCTGCGTCCGTGGTTGGGCTGAAGGTGGTGGCGTCATGAACTCGCGTTCCGTTGCGTGGCTGCTGCTGCTCGGCTCCGCCGTCCTCGAGGCCGTCTGGGCCACTGCATTGGGCCTGTCCGACGGCTTCACCCAGCTGCTGCCCACCGTTGTCTTCGCCGTGACCTCCACGCTGAGCATGATCGGCCTGGGGCTCGCCATCCGCAGCATTCCGCTCGGTACCGCCTACGCCGTCTGGGTGGGGATCGGGGCGGCGTTGACGGTCGGCTGGGCGATGGCCACCGGCGTCGAACCCTTCAGCCTGCTGAAAGTGCTGTTCATCGCCGGGATTGTGGGTTGCGCGGCTGGGCTGAAGTCGCTGCCTGCCGGTGACAAAACCCCTGCTGAGTCTCCCCACCTTTGAGGCCGGCCGTCGGCGTGTCCCTGAAACCTGCCGTCGTAAATCACCGGCGGAGCGCCAAAGTCGGGGAGACTCAGCGCCCGGTTTAGGCTTTTGCCATGGACTCCCCCGAAATCATCGCGGCCCTGACCGCCCTGAGGCCCAGGCTCGACGGCGGCCGCCGGACCCTGCTGGGCATCACCGGGGCGCCCGGCTCGGGCAAGTCCACGTTTGCCGCCCGCCTGCAGCAGGAGTTCGGCCCTGAGGTGGCCGTCGTGGTGCCGATGGACGGCTTCCACCTGGGCAACGCAATCATCGACGGCACACCGCTGCGGCAGCGTAAAGGGGCTATGGACACGTTCGACGTCGGCGGGTACCTGTCGCTGCTGCAGCGGCTGGTCCGGCGGGACGAAGCCGTGGTCTACGCTCCGGAGTTCCGGCGTACTCTGGACGAACCGGTGGCCGCGTCCATCGCCATCCCGGCAGCTGTTCCGTTAGTGATCACCGAGGGAAACTACCTTCTCGCGGACATGCCTGAGTGGAAGCACGTCCGGGCGCAGCTGGATGAGGTCTGGTTCATGGATACGCCTCCTGCGGTCCGGTTGGCCCGGCTGGTGGACCGGCATGTGGAGTTCGGCATGGAGCGGACCGCAGCGGAAGCATGGGCCTCGGGTCCGGATGAGACAAACGCCCGGCTTATCGAGGCCAGCCGCCAGTCAGCGGACCGGATCATCCCCTGGGTTTAGCCAACACACAAGAGTCCACAACGAACGGAGCACGCGCATGACTGCACCATCGGTACACCTGGGCGACGGCCTCAACGTCAGCCCCCTCGGCTTTGGCGGGATGGCCCTGACACCGGTTTACGGCGGAATTGACCAGGAGGATGCTCTCCAAACCCTGCACCATGCCGTGGATGCCGGTGTCAGCTTCATTGACACCGCGGATATCTATGGCGGGGGCAGCAACGAGGAACTCATCGCGAAGTTATTGAAGGACCGGCGGCAGGAGGTTCAGCTCGCCACCAAGTTCGGCCTCGTGGGCAACCCCACGGACGGCTACACGGACATCCGGGGCAACGCCGCCTATGTTCGGCAGGCCGTCGACGCCAGCCTGAAACGGCTCGGCACGGACGTGATCGACCTCTACTACATGCACCGCCGTGACCTCCGCGTTCCGATAGTGGAAACCGTGGAGGCCATGGCGGGGCTGGTACAGCAGGGCAAGGTCAAACACCTTGGCCTGTCTGAGGTGACCGCGCAGGAACTGGCCGAAGCCTACGCGGTACATCCGATCGCCGCGGTCCAAAGCGAGTGGTCCATCTGGAGCCGCGATGTGGAACGCAACGTAGTTCCGGCCGCGGCCAGCCTGGGCGTGGGCTTTGTGCCGTATTCGCCGCTGGGCCGGGGATTCCTCACCGGCACCGTGGACGCTTCGAGCCTGGGAGCAACTGACTTCCGACGCCGGATCCCCCGTTTCGCGGAGGGCGCCGCCGATGCCAACCAGGCAGTGGTGGCGGCGGTCCAGGCCGTGGCCACGGAGCTGTCCGCAACCCCGGCCCAAGCGGCGCTCGCCTGGCTGCTGGCCCAAGGGAGGCGACTGGGCCTGCCCGTGGTCCCCATCCCCGGCACGCGCAAAACGCACCGGATCGACGAGAACCTCGGCGCCCTGTCCCTCGTCCTGACCCCGGTGCAACTGGATGCGCTGGATCAGGCCGCGGAAGCCGTCGTCGGCTCCCGCTCCGCGGACCCCAAATGGGTGTCCCAGGGCCGCGAATAACCAGCGCCGTGAATAAACTGGGGCCCATGGACACGCTCATTCACGACTTACAGGACATCACCATCCGCCGGATTTCGGTCAGCGAGATGGACAACAACGTGTATCTGCTGACCGCCAAGGAGTCCGGCGCGCAGCTGCTGATCGACGCCGCGGACGATCTCCCCGCCATTCAGGAACTGCTGACGGACGCCGCTGCGGACACCGCCGCAACGCCCAAGCTCGAGCTGATCGCCACCACCCACCAGCACTGGGACCACGTGCGGGCGCTGCCTGAACTGGTGAAAGCGACGGGCGCCCCAACAGCTGCGGGAAATGACGACGCCGAGGCGTTGCCGGTTCCGGTGGACCGGACCCTGGAGCACGGGGATACCTGCGCCGTGGCCGGCTTTGAGCTGACGGCAGTGCACCTGCGCGGCCATACACCGGGGTCCATTGCGTTTGTCTATCAGGATCCGGCCGGTCCCACCCACATCTTCTCCGGGGATTCACTCTTTCCCGGCGGCGTGGGCAACACCCAGAAGGATCCTGAACGGTTCAACCAGCTGCTCAACGACGTCAGCGAGCGATTGTTCGAGGCCTACCCGGAGGACACCATAGTGCACCCGGGCCACGGCAACCCCACCACCCTCGGTTCGGAACGCCCGCACCTTGAAGAGTGGCGCGCCCGCGGCTGGTGAATCAGCGTTAAACCACTCATCGAGTGATCCGTAACTGCCGTTATGAACCTTCTAAACGGCGGTCACGGAGCACTCGATGGTGTCTAAGCAGGGGCCACGACCGCCGGGTTCCCTGACCGTGGATCCGCTCCGGCGAGGGACCCGGCCCGAGCTTGCGAGGGCAGGGAGCCGGTGTGGCCTTGCGAGGTTAGGAAGCGGTTGGGGATTTAGCGGCCGCGGCGTTCGTTCGACGCCGGAGCCGACGCGCGGCGGGGGCCGCTGCGTGCCGGACGGCCTTCACCGGAACGGCCGTTGCCGCCGCCGGCGTACGAGCCACCCGAAGTGCCACCGGTGTTCGAGGACCAGACAGCCTTGTTGCCGCCGGCTGCGCCCGCACCTGCAGAGCGCTGGCCGGAGCCACCTGCTCGGGAGCCTCCGGTCCGGGCGCCTGCTCCGGCGCCCGCACCTGCGGCTGCGCGCTGTCCGGTTGCCGGACGGCCGTTGCGCTGGCCGCCGGACGACGCCGGGCGGCCGGAGGAAGCCGGACGTCCGGTCCCGCCGCGGGGAGCATCGCTGCGAGTGATTCGGGAATCCGTGCGGCCGTCAGCGCTGCGTCCGTCTGAACCGCGGCCGGCCGATGCGCGGCCACCTGCTGCGGGGACGTCGTTGCGGTGCGTTGAACCAGTCGTACCGCGGGCGTTGCGGCGTGCAGCCGCCGCCGCGATGGCGCGGTCCTCGTTCTGCTCAGCCACGCGGTCGAATGCGGCGCGTGCCTCGGTGCGGCCTTCGTAAGCCACGGCGCGGCGCTCTGCGCGGGGAAGGTCGGTGCGGGGAGCCTCAGCTGAGACGCGTCCGCGACCTCCGCGTCCGCCACGGCCACCAGCGGCGGGTGCGGCCTGGCCGCTGCGGCGGGCGCGCTTGCGCTCGGCGTTGGCACCGGTGGAGGTGCCGCCGCCCTGCTGCTTGGCCTTGGTTGCCAGGAGTGCCGCACGGGTGCGGGGATCAATTTTGTCGGCCATTTCGCCCACGAGTTCAGCAACCAGCGGGGAGTTGGCGGTGACGCGCTCGAAGTTGACCTCGACGCCGGCAGCCTTCATCAGCTTCTTGACGTCGGACTGCTGCTCCGGGAGGGTCAGCGTGACAACGGTGCCGTCCGAACCGGCGCGGGCCGTACGGCCTGAGCGGTGCAGGTAGGCCTTGTGCTCTGTGGGCGGATCCACGTGGATCACCAGTTCGACGTCGTCCACGTGGACGCCGCGGGCTGCGACGTCGGTGGCCACCAGGACGCGAACGTCACCGGAGGAGAACTCGGCGAGGTTGCGGTCACGGGCATTCTGCGAGAGGTTGCCGTGCAGGTCGACGGCGGGGATCCCGGCGTCGGTCAGCGTTTTGGCGAGCTTGCGGGCGTGGTGCTTGGTCCGCATGAAAAGTACGCGGCGGCCGGCACCCGAGGCGAGCTCGACGATCAGCTGCTTCTTGACGGTCTGGTCGTTGACCACCAGCACGTGGTGCTCCATGGTGGTCACCGCGGCCTGCGGGTCATCCACGGAATGGGTCAGCGGGTTGGACAGGTAGCGCTGGACGATCTTGTCCACGCCGTTGTCCAGCGTGGCCGAGAACAGCAGGCGCTGGCCCTGGCTGGGGGTCATGTCCATGAGCTTCTTGACCACCGGGAGGAAGCCGAGGTCTGCCATGTGGTCGGCCTCATCCAGGACGGTGATCTCAACGGCTTCGAGGGTCAGGATGCGCTGGCGGATCAGGTCCTCCAGGCGGCCGGGGCAGGCGATGACAATGTCGACGCCGGCGCGCAGGGCCTTTTCCTGGCGGGCCTGGGAGATGCCGCCGTAGATCACGGTGGTGTTCAGGCCCATGGCCTTGGCCATCGGCTCGATAGTGGCGTTGATCTGGGTGGCCAGCTCGCGGGTCGGTGCGAGGACCAGGCCCATGGGGCGGCCGGGCTTGCGGAAGTGCTTGGCTTCCCGCTCAGCGAGTCGTGCTACAAGCGGGATGGCGAAAGCGATGGTCTTACCGGAGCCGGTGCGGCCGCGGCCCAGGACGTCGCGTCCGGCCAGGGTATCCGGGAGGGTCTTGACCTGGATGGGGAACGGCTCAACGATTCCCTGGGCTGTGAGGGTCTCGGCAAGTTCTTTGGGCGTGCCGAGGGCAGCAAAAGTAGTCATAGATTCAAGGTCTTTCAGGCGGTATCCGTGCGGATATCGGCCCCCGATGCCGGTTGGCTCAAGGGTTTCGCCGAAGAAAAGTCAGGTGATCAACCGGGCTGCTGCCCAATTCAGGGCGGCGGCTGGGACCAAATGGAACGCGTTCATCGACGCAGGATGTGCCTCTCACATGAAAAAACCCGCTTCCCAAATAATTGGGACTCCACAAATTCAGGAGCAAGCGGGCATCACTGCACATCAAGTCCCCTAAGCATACCATCCCGCCGCCCGCCGTCCCGATTCTTGCCCCCGTCACCCCCAACTAGGTAGCAGCAGGTGTCGGTTTGAGGCCCCATAACCGCATCTGCTGCTACCTAGTTGGGTTGGGGCCGCGGGACCGGACCGTTGCCTTCGACGCCGGGCCGGGGCAGGCTTGAGGCATGACGCACCAGGGCGAGGGCCACCACCACGGAACGCACGACGGCGACACTCGTCACGGAGATCAGCGGCAGCAAAGTGCGGCTGAAGCCTGGGACGAGAAATACGCCAGCAAGCCCCGGATCTGGAGCGGCAAACCCAACCCCCAGCTGGTCCGCGAAGGCGCCGGGCTGCGTCCGGGCAAAGCACTGGACCTGGGTTGCGGCGAAGGCGCCGACGCCATCTGGCTCGCGCAGCAGGGCTGGACTGTGACCGCCGTCGACGTTTCCGCCGTCGCACTGGAACGCGCAGCCAGGCACGAAAAAGATGCCCTGGACCGCGAAAGTGTGCACGCGGGCCCGGACGCCATCGCCAGCCGCATCCACTGGGAACAGTGCGACCTGGACGAGTGGCAGCCCTCGGAGACCTACGATCTGGTGTCGTCCCAGTTCCTGCATGGCCCCCAGCTGATCTGGCAGGGCCCGCTGCGGACCGCAGCTGCCGCAGTCAAGCCAGGGGGCACGCTGCTGATCGTGGGCCACCACCCCCACCGCCTGCCGCCCTGGGGAAACCACACCGCACCGGACATGTTCTATACACCGGCCCAGCTCGTGCAGGAACTGGGCATCGAATCCCCCGGTTGGCAGGTGGAGATCAGCACCACGCGGGAGCGGCCCGCCACGGGCCCGGATGGGCAGGAAGCCGTCATCGCCGATACCGTGCTCCGTGCCACCCGCCTTACCTGAGGGACACCCGCGGTGCGACGACAACCGCGGCGACGCCCACCACCGACGAAAGGGCGAAGACGCCCACGAACGATTCCGCCGTCGTCGTAAAGGCCGCAAAAACGATGCCTGTGGCGGCGAGGGCCAGCGCGCCGCCCAGCGAATCGGCGATGGACATCGCCGAACTGTTGAAGCCCTCGTTTTCCTTCGTGGACAAGGCCAGTGTCATCACGCTCAGCCGGGGATACAGAAGCCCCATGCCGCCGCCGGCGAAAGTCCACCCCGCGATCGCGACGGCGGCAGGCCAGTGGAGGGCCGCCGTCGCCAGCGTGAGTGCGATGGCTGCCAGCACCAGCGCTGAGCCGATGCGGACCGCAACCCGGTCCGGCAGCCGCGTGCCGAGCCGGCCCTGGATCGCGGCGGCACCGGCCCATGCCACGGCACCTGCCGTGAGGGCCAGGCCGGCGAATGTCGGCGCAAACGCATACTGGTCGATCAACAGGTACGGCAGGTACACCTCCGCGCCGAAAAACGCCGCTGCAGCCAGGCCACGGGTCAGGATGACGCTGGGCAGGCCACGGCGCGCGAGCAGCGTTCCCCGCGGCAGCAGCGGGCGGACCGCAACCAGGGCAATCACGACGGCGGCCGCCGCCAGGAGTGCCGGCGCTGCGGGAACACCCCCGATGGTGACGTCCGCGGAGAGGTTCAGGCCCAGCACGGCGAGCGCGGCGAGCGCAGCCCAGCCGATCCGGCCCACAGCCCACGGCGGAAGGGTCGCCTGCCCCGACTGACGGTCCATGCCGCGGAGCACCGGCACAATCATCACCATCGCAGGCACCACCAGCCCCACCACGCCGAGGAACACACAGTGCCAGCTCAGAACCTCCGCCACGATGCCTGCCGCGACAGGCCCTACCAGCGACGGAATGACCCACGCGGCGGAGAAGGCCGCGAAGATGCCCGGATGCAGAACGGCAGGGTAGACGCGGGCCACCACCACGTAGAGCGCCACGGTTAGGGCCCCGCCGCCAAGCCCCTGTACCAGGCGGCCTGCGACCAGCACAGGCATGGACAAAGCGGTCCCGGCGATGACCAGGCCGAGCACGAACAGGGCCACGGAAGCGTAGAGCGGCAGGGTTGGTCCCCGCCGGTCGGACCAGTTGCCGGCCGTCACCATCCCGATCACTCCGGTGGCCATGGGGCCGGCGAAAGCCAGCGCATAGAGGCTGGCCCCATTCAGCTCGCGGCTGACCACGGGCATGATGGTGGTCACCGCCAGCGATTCGAACGCTGCCAGGAACACCAGGGAACACGCGCCGATGGTCACCCACAGGTACGGCCGCTGCAGGATCCCGGCAGTGGTCCCCGTCGAGGGGAGGGTGGAGTCTCGCACGGCACCAGCCTGATCAGTAGTTGGACGCCACGGTATCAGGCAGGGGCACCTACCGGACGGCCAGCGCCTCCTGGACGCTCCCGGCCACGGCCCGGGCGCCGGCCTGGCCCATGACGATCGTGTAGTGGTTGACGTCGGGCACCTCCCGGACGCGCAGGGTCGGTAGCTTCTCGGCCCACTCCTCGAGGTAGCCGGGCGAGTACAGCGCGGCCGGTTCGTTGAGCAGGCCGCGCGGGGCCCGGAGCACCTGGGTATCAACGGCCAGCTCATCCAGTGCCTTGAGCAGCGACGCGCCCCGGTGCAGCTCGGCAGTGTCCTCGGCCATGGCCTGGTAGCGGGTGGCCGGTTTCAGTTCCGGCTCCTCGCCCGTCAGGTCGTAGTCCACGTACTCCTCCACGAGCGGGCTCCAGTCCGCGCTGAACGCCGGGTGCTGCCGCCAGAAGGACCGGTAGACCTCCCTGGTCGGGAAAGTGGCGTTCAGGCGTTCCGCGGCCGGGCCCAGCACGGCAGCCACCACATCCTCGTCCGAGATCCCGGCCGGAACCTGCAGCGGCAGCCCGCCGTCCACCAGCACCAGGGAACGCACCCGCTCGGGGAACAGGTTCGCCAGGACCAGTGCGGCGAAGGCACCCATGGAATGCCCGACGACGACCACCGGGCCCGTGGTGAGCGCAGCCAGGACGGCCGCAAGGTCGTTGGCGTGCGTGGGCATCCCGTAGGGGCCTGGCAGCGTATTGCTGCGCCCGCGGCCTCTAAGGTCCGGCGCGATGATCCGGACGCCGGGCAGTGCCTCGGCCAGGTACGGCCACGCCTTGTGGGACGACGTTACGCCATGGACGGCCAGGATGGTGGGCGTCTCAGGATCGTCCGGGCCCCACATAGCGGTGTGCAGGGTGCCGCCCCGGACCTCGACGTCGGTGGTCCGGTAGCCGGTGCTGTTGGCTGCTTGCGTCATGGAGCTTTCCCTTCCTGGAGCGGGGTGGAACTGGGGACGGGTGCGAGGGCCCGTTCGATGAACTGCATCATTTCCTCGAAGACTTCCTCCGGCACGTCCGGACGCGCACCGGGGACAGGCTCGGTACCTTCCTCATCCCAGAGCACCCAGCGCATGCCGATCAGTTCACCGATGCCCATCAGGGCCCAGGCCGCCACGGTGGGATCCATGTCCCGGACCTCGCCGCTGAGCTGCGCGGCCTTCAGCCCAGCAATGTAGCCGTCCACAATGCGCGTGTAGTGCAGCCGCAGGGCGCCGGGGGAAACGAACTCGGCCTGGCGGATGATCCGGTACAGGGCCGGGTGCTGCGCCGTGAACCGGAAGAACGCCCGGAAACCTGCGCGTTCGGCCTCGAGCCGGGTGCCGGCGCTGCGGGCGGCATCGGTCATGGCATGCCGGACCCGCCGGTTGAGGTCCTCCACCACCTCGTCAAAGATGGCCTGCTTGCCCTCGAAGTACAGGTAGAAAGTACCGAGTCCGACGCCGGCCTCTTCGGTGATCTTGACGATGGAGGCTTCGTGGTAGCCCACCGAGGCAAACACCGCTTCGGCTGCTTCGAGCAGTTTGGCCTTGGTCCGTGTGCCCCTGGCGGTGCGTGGCTGGGCGCTCATGGCCGGCTCCCTTCCGTGCGGGTGGCCTGGAGCGGTTCCCGGCCGGCGATTTCCTGCCGCAGCCTGGCACGCAGCACCTTGTTCAGTGCCGTCCGGGGCAGGGCCCCGACCATCGAGATCGTGGTGGGGACCTTGAAAGCGGACAGTTGCGCGGCGCAGTGCTCCAGCAGTTCCTGCTCATCGGTGGCCATTCCGGCGCGCACCACCACAAAGGCCACTCCGCTTTCGCCCCAGCGTTCGTCCTGAACACCGACGACGGCGGCCTGCGCCACTGCGGGGTGGGCCAGCAGCACGGCCTCGACCTCTGCCGGGGCGACGTTTTCGCCGCCGGAGATGTAGATGTCCTTGAGCCTGTCCACCACCCTGATGTACCCCTCGGCGTCACGTTCCACCAGGTCACCGGTGTGCAGCCAGCCGCCGGCGAGCACGGCCGCGGTGGCGGCGGGGTCGCGGAAATACCCGGCGAACACCCCGGGCCCGCCCACCAGGAGCTCACCGGTGGCGGCGCCGTCGTAGATTTCACCGGTTACCGGATCGGCAACCGCAACGGCGACGTGCGGGTACGCCTTTCCGGAGTAGCCCACCATGCGTTCGGCGTCCTCGTTGGCCAGGCACAGCACGTTGGGCGAAGCCTCTGTGAGCCCGTAGCCCTGGCTGAGTGCCACTCCCCGGCGGTGCCAGATCCGCAGCAGCGGCGCGGGCATCGGCGCGCCGCCCACCACGGCATGGCGGAGGCTGCTGAGGTCGCTCTGCGCGAAGTCCGGGTGCTCGGCCAGCATCAGGTATTGGGTGGGGACGCCCATCAGCATGGTGACGCGGCGCTCGGCGATCAGTTGCAGGACACGGCCCGGTTCGAAACCCCGTTCCAGGACCACCGTGGCACCGGCCCACCACGCCAGCAGCGGCTGGATGTTCCATCCACCCACATGGAACTGGGGCAGGACGGCCAGCACAACGTCGGTGCTGGCCATGTCCAGGGTCCGGGAGAGCGAAAGGTTGGTCCAGAAACAGTTCGCATGGGTCAGGACCGCGGCCTTGCTGGCCCCCTCGGTACCGGAGGTGAAGATCATGAGGAGGGCGTCGTCGTCGCGCACTGCCCGGGAAGGCGCGGCCGCAGCGAGCGCGCCCGTGGCAAGCTCTTTCGACAAGGCTGCCCGCGACGGTGCGGGGACGGACTTTTCAACGCCGCCGGGGCCGGGCGCCGTGATCCGCGGCGGTTGAGGGACCTGGGAGCACGCCGCGGCGGCCAGGGCGTCGAGGTCGTCTTCGACCAGCAGCAGCTGCGGGTCGGCCAGCTCCAGCTGCGCGGAGAGTTCGCGGGGCGAGAGGCGCCACGAGAGCGGCACCAGCACCAGCCCGGCCTTGGCGCAGGCGAAGAACACCACCACGTGGTCCGAGCTGTTTCCGGTCAGGGTGGCGATCCTGTCGCCCGTGACATAGCCGGCAGTACGCAGTGCTGCTGCGAGGTTGGCGGCCCGCCGTTCCAGCTCCGCATAGCTCAGTGTGAGTCCGCGGTCATCGATGGCAATCCGGTCCGGGGTGGCCAGGCTGCGGTCCGTGGTCCAGCGGCCCAGGGTGTGCAGGCCGTCCGCGTGGCCCTGCGCGGCTGCGCTGGTCACGCGGCCTCTTCCAGGATCTCGCGGGACTTCTGTACGCGGTCGCCACCGCGCCGGCTGCGGCGTTGGGCCAGCCGCTGGGCTGCGCCGGTCAGGCCGCCCGGGAGGAAGAGCACCACCAGGATGAACAGGGTGCCGAGGATAAAGAGCGGTTCGGACAGGGGCACGCGCAGGATGTCGGGCAGCGCGTCGATGGCGTCCGAGTTAGCGAGCGTGGTGAGTCGCTGGTCCAGGATCGTGTAGAAGACTCCGCCGATCACCGCGCCCCAGCGGGAGCCCACACCGCCCAGGACCACCATGACCAGCAGCGTGATGGTGAGGTCCGCGGACACGGCCCGCGGCACGGCACCGCTCTGCAGCAGCAGGAAGACCATCCCGATGATGCAGACCAGGACGGCGGAGACCACAAAGATCAGCAGCTTGACCAGGTACGGCTGCAGGCCAAGCACGCGGACGCGGAGTTCGTTCTCGCGGACGGCCGCCGCCACGTGCCCGGCACGGGAAGACTGGACCCAGGTCACGATGATGAACACGACCACCAGCACCGCCAACGCCAGCCAATAGAGATTACGGGTGTTGACCACTCCCACCAGGAAGTCCGGCAGGTTGTCCGTGCGCAGCGTGAGGCCTTCGTCTCCGCCGGTGATACCTTCCGGGTTGCGGCCCACCACCACGGAGCCGGCCTGCGCGAAGGCCAGGGTGACCATGGCGAACGGGATGCCGCTAACCCGCAGGCTGATGCTGCCCACCACGTGAGCCAGCACAATGACCACCAGCAGGGTCAGGCTCATGGCCGGCAGCAACGGGATGTCCAGGTTCTGCAGGATGATCGCGAGTCCGTAGACGCCGGCACCGAAGTACAGGGCGTGCCCGAAGGAGAGCAGGCCGGCGACGCCCAGCAGCAGGTGGTACGTCAGGGCGGCGGCGGCCATCAGCATGCACATGGCCAGCAGCTGCAGCGTCCCGGGCGTATACGTTGGGCCGGGCAACACGCCGGGCAGGGACAGGTTGAGCAGCGGCAGCAGGACCAGCAGGACAATTCCCGCGATTCCGACGGCGGCGCCCACCATCCTGCCGCGGGTCAGCCCGAGGCGCGAGCCACCGCCGTCGTCCGCGTGGCCGCGGCGCGACCCCGCCTGGTCCGGGGAGTTGCCCTGCTTATCCTGGGTGTCTGTGGCATCGGTTTCGGTGGTCATGAGGTTCTCCCGAGCAGGCCGGAGGGACGGAACAGCAGCACTAGCGCCAGAGCCAGCACCACAACGAAATCGCCGGTGCCGCCGAGGTAGAAGTTGGCGAACTGCTGCAGGACCGCGACGGCGACGGCGGCGATGGCCGCGCCGGTCAGGGATCCGAGTCCGCCGATGACGGTGACGATGAAGGCGAAGATGAGCAGCGAACCGCCCAGCAGCGGCGAGACGTAGCCGAAGTAGTGGGAGGCCAGGACGCCGCCCAGGCCGGCCGCCGCACCACCGATGGTGAAGACGAGGGTGAAGGCTTTGCGAACATCGATGCCGAGTGCGGTTACCATGGACCGGTTCTCGACGCCGGCCCGGATGATCATGCCGTAGCGGGTGTTTTTGAGGAAGAACACCAGGGCGAGCAGCACCAGCACGGCCGCGATGATGCAGATGAACCGGTCATTGGGGATGCGGGCACCCAGGATTTCGGTGGTGTCCTTGAACCAGGCCGGCCCCTGGATGAAGACGGGGTCGGTGCCCCAGATGCCGTCGAAGAGGGCCACCGCTGCGAGCGACAGGCCCACCGTGATCAGGACCTGTTCGATATGCCGCTGATACAGCCGGCGGATCAGGACAAACTCGGTGAACGCGGCAAACACGGCTCCGGCCACGGCACCCACCAGCAGGGACAACAGGAACGTCCACCAGTTGTCGGCGCCGGTCCGCCGGGCGATTTCCCAGCCGGTGAAGGCGCCGAGGGTAAGGAAAGCGCCGTGGGCAAAGTTCAGCACGCCCATCAGTCCGTAGATCAGGGACAGACCGGCGGCCACCAGGAAGTAGAGGGCCCCGAGGCCGAGCCCGGTGAACAGCAGCAGGACAAAGGTACTCACAGGGCCGCACCTTTCTCGTGGGAGTCCGCTGCCTGGGGTGCCGTCTCGGCGGAGACCCCCAGCAGCCGTTGCGTCAGCCCGTCGTCGTCCAGGAACTCGAGCGCGTTCCCGGTGTGGACCACCTTTCCGCCGGAGAGGACCACGGCGCCTTCCGCGAGCTGGCGGACCACCTGCAAATTCTGTTCCACCAGGAGGATGGGGACGGTCTTGGCGGCTTCGGCGAGCGTTTCGGCCACTTCGGCAACGATCTTGGGCGCGAGGCCCTTAGTGGGCTCGTCGACAAGGAGGATCTTGTTGGTGTTCAGCAGGGCGCGTGCCAGCGAGACCATCTGCTGCTGGCCGCCCGAGAGGGTGCCTGCCATCTGGCCGGAGCGGGCCAACAGGTCGGGAAAGAGTTCCTCGACGAGCTGCCGCCGGGGCGCGGCGTCGCGTTCGGCCAGTCTGAGGTTCTCGGCGACAGTGAGCTTGGAGAACACTTCGCGGTCTTCCGGGACATAACCCACGCCGCTGCGGATGATCTTGTACGTTGGCTCACTTTCGACCCGGACACCGTCGAGTTCCACCATGCCGCTGCGGTCAATCAGGCCGATGATGGCCTTGATGGTGCTGGTCTTGCCCACGCCGTTGCGGCCCAGCAGGGCCGTGATGCCGGTTGCCGGAACAGTGAAGGACACGTCCTCCACCACCTGCTGGCCGGCGATGTGGGCGTTAAGTCCCTCGATCCTGAGGATAGGGGCGGGTCCCTTGGGGGTGGGGCCCTTTGGCGTGGGGCTGGGTGCCGTTCCGGTGGTCATACGGGTTCTCCAAGGTAGGCACTTTGAACGGTGGGATCGGCCATCACGGCGTCGGGGCTGTCCAGGGCCAAGAGGCTGCCGTGGTGCATCACGGCCACCCGGTCCACAAGGCCCAGGACCACATCCATGTGGTGCTCCACCATCATCACGGTGCAGCCGCGGTCACGGTGCATGCCCCGGATGATCGCGGTGAGGGACGGGACGTCCCCCGACGCGACGCCCGCCATCGGCTCGTCCAGGAGGACGACGGCGGGATCGGTCGCCAGGAGCACGGCGATTTCCACCTTGCGTTTCTCGCCGTGCGAAAGGTCCCCCGCCGCCGTCGTCAGCTGTCCCGTAAGCCCCACTTCACTGATGGTGCCGCGGGCAATCCGGGTGGCTTCGTCGGACGCGGACGGGAAGCGCAGGAGGTTGAAGCTGCCGCCGATCTTGGCCTGCGCGGCGAGGCGGACGTTCTCCAGGACACTCAGCCGGGGGAACAGGTTGGAGGTCTGGAAGGTCCGCCCCAGCCCTGCCTTCGCCCTGCGGTGGATGGGCGCTGCCGTGATCTCCCTGCCGTTCAGGCTGACGCTGCCTTCGGTAGGCCGCATCACCCCGGAAATCAGGTTGAACAAGGTGGTCTTGCCGGCACCGTTGGGGCCGATCACGCCGATCATTTCGCCGGCGCCGACGGCGAAGCTCACATCCTGGAGGATGCGGGCGCCGCCGATCTGCAGACCGAGGCCGTCCACCGCGAGGGCAGGCAGGACTGGGGTATCCATGTTCGGATCCTTCGTGTTTTTCGCCTGATAGGCGAGCGTTCGGAAACTCGAGCTAAAAATGCGAGCGTTCTGAGCTGCGGGGGTTCCGGGCTGCGGGGGTTCCGGGCTGCCGGGGTTCCGGGCTGCCGGGGTTCGGGGCTGCCGTACCCGGGCGGGGCTGCCGCACCCGGGCGGGTAGGCGGCGCTACCGCTTTTCCGGGGGAGCCACCTCGTCTGCGGGAATCACGGCGACGACCTCGGGGGTCCAGGCGCCGTTCTTCTGCACCAGCTTGGCCTGGTACATGTTCTGTTCGAGAACGTGGTCCGTCGCCCGGACTGTCTCCTTGCCCTTGGGCCCGTCGAAAGTGAAGCCTTCCAGCGCCCCGACCATGAGTTCGGCGGATTCCCCGCCGCCCTGCTTGATGGCCTGGACAATCATCTGACCGGCAACGAAGCCGTCAGGAGTGAAGAGGTCTGCCTTGTGACCGGCCTTTTCGACGGCGGCGATCATCTTCTTCTCCACCTCGGTGCCGGAAGCGCCGGGGAAGTAATGGCTGAGGAAGCTGATCTTGGGGGTCGCCTCGCCGTACGCGCCGAACGTTGAGGCGTCCCCGAGGCCGGTAACCACGGTGGCGACGTCGAAGGCGCCCTGCTGGCTCAGGGTCTGCCACATGGTTCCTGAGGTCGCCCCTGCCCACGCCACAAAGATCATGTCCGGCTTGGCGTCGATGAGCTGGCGGGCGAAGGGGGTCAGTTCCTGTCCTTCGGGAACCAGGACGGCCTCAACAGTGGCGCCCTTGGCGCCGAGGACGGCCTTGACCGCGGCGACGTTGCCCTGCCCGAAGGCGTTGTCCTGTGCGAAAACTACGACCTTCTTGGCATTGGGATCGAGGAAGGACCCGGCAGTTGCCACGTCCTGGAGGCTCTGGCGGCCGGAGCGGAAGGTGTACTTGTTGATGCCCTGGATGGCATCGGTGGCGGCGGGCCCGGAAATGTAGAGGACGTTGTTTTGGGCGGCCTGTTCGGCCAGCTTCAACGCGATTCCGGAGACCACCGTGCCGCCGATGATCTTGTAGCCCTTGCCGATCAGGTCCTTGGCCGCCGTGACTGCCTTGTCCGGGTCGCCGCCGTCGTCCGCGTACGTCAGGTTGATCTTGGCGCCGTTGACTTCACCGGTGCCGCCGGTGGCGTAGTCGATACCCGCCTGCAGGCCTTGGTAGTAGGTCTCACCGTAGGCGGCGAGCGGACCGGTCTTGGAGTAGATAATGCCTACGTCTACCGGCTTGGCCTCGGCGTTGCCGGAGCCGGCCGGGGCAGTTGTACCCGGCGTGGGCGCACAGGCGCTAAGGGCCAGCCCCGCCGCCATAACGGCGGCCAGCAGGAACTTCTTTGTGTCCTTCACGGGATGCCTTTCGTTGAATACCGCAGAATCGGGACGAAATGCGGAGAAACCTGAGTGAACCTGAAAGGTGATTCACGTTACGGCAAATCTAGGGCGCGGCTCATTGCCTGTCAATGGATTTCCGGCCCGGCTTTCTAACGTTCCGGCAACGGACCAAGCACCCAAAGCCCTCTATACGGGGACGCTCTCTCAGTTAATGTCGTCTTTTGCCGGACGCTCTCTCACTTGCTTCAAGAAAGTGAGAGAGCATTGACGGAAAACCTGCATTAAGTGAGAGAGCGTCCGGGGTGGCTGGAGGTCGGGCGGAGCCGGGGTGCGGGCATGGGGGCCGCGGGACGGCTAGCCGCCGATGTACCTGTTCCGGCCGGCGCGGTATCCGAACACCGCGGCCAGCGTGCCCACCAGCAGGAACAGAAGTCCGGCGGCCGTGAAGGATCCTGTGGACTGGTGCAGCTGGCCCACCATGAGGGTGCCGGTGGAACCCAGCCCGTAACCCACGCCCTGCATCATCCCTGAAAGGTGCGCGGCGGTGTGCCCGTCGCGGGTACGGAGCATGATCATTGTCAGGGCTACTGCCGTGAGGCTTCCCTGCCCGAGGCCCAGCAGCCCGGTCCACACCCAGACGAGCTCCAGGGGCCCGAAGATGCTCAGCGCGAAGCCACCTCCGGTCATAAGGGCCACCACCACGTTGATGGCCCGCTGGTCCTTGAACCGCGCCGCCAGGGCAGGCGCGAACAGCGAGCCCAGCATCTGCAGCACGATCGAGGCGGAAACCATCAGCCCGGCGGTGCCGCCGTCCACTCCGCGTTCCCGCAGGATCGGCGCCAGCCAGGCGAACACGCTGAAGGACATCATGGCCTGCAGCACCATAAAGATGGTCACCTGCCAGGCCACCGCGGAGCGCCACACGTTCACACCGTCGGACACGGCCTGGTGCCGGACGGGGTGCTGCCGGAGCGCCACCGGAAGAAAGAGCACAAGAACGACGGCGGCGGGCAGCGCCCAGAACCAGAGCCCCGCCGTCCACTCCCCTGTGGCCGTGAAGACAGGGTAAGTCAGGCCGGCGCCCAGGGCGGCAGAGCCGCAGATCGCCGTGGTGTACAGGCCGCCCATGAGGCCCAGCCGGTGCGGGAAATCACGTTTCACCAGCCCGGGGAGGAGCACGTTGCAGAGGGCGATGGCGGCACCGCAGGCGGCCGTTCCCACCAGTAGGGTGGGGAGATGGCCGGCGCCCGGCACCAGCCCGCCAATGTCCGCGGGCCGGAGCAGCAGCCCTGCCGTGAGCACTGACATGGCGCCGAGCAGCACGCGCTCGGCACCGAACTTGCGGGCAAGGAAAGGTGCCAGCGGTGCGAAGACACCCAGAAGGGTGACGGGCACGGTGGTGAGCACAACCACCGCCCAGCCCGGCAGGCCGGCGTCGGACGTAATTTCCGGAAGTACCGCCGCGAAACTCGAGAAGACCGTCCGGAGGTTCAGGCCGATAAGCACCAGGCAGAGGCCCAGGTAGGCCAGGGCGCGGCGGCTGCGCGACCCCTCCGGGAGAGCAGTGGGGGACGCCGGGGGAACATCGTCGATCTCGGCGTCGACGAGCGTGCCTCGCTGGCCCTTCGCCGCAGGGTCGACAGCCCGTTGCTTCCTTGCCTCGGCGTTGGTTGCTTCCGTCACCCGCCCATTCTTGCAGGATGACGGGTCAGGCAGGCAAACGGTCAATAGTTATCCACATGCGGATGCCCCGTCCTGTTACGTCCTTTGCCGAGTGCCTAAGTTGAAGAAGACGGAGCAGCAGCCCGGCGCACCAGGTCAGGCCTGATCAAGTGGAGCGGCTGAACCAATAATCCGATTCAACCGCCACAGAACAGCGGGGAGAACATGAGCACGTCACAACCACCGGAGCCGGACATGAAACGGAATCCGTACCCTGAGCCGGGCATCGGCCGTCAACCCCCAATAGACCAGTCACCCGCAACGGACCACCCCTCCGAGGAACCCCCGTCGGGCGTCAACCGCGTGCAGCAACAGCCGCCGCCCCCACCCGGCTCCTCGGGCAAAGCAGTTGCCAGCCTTGTCCTGGCAATCTTTTCACCCTTGACCCTCGTTATCACAGCCCCGTTTGCCCGCTTCGCCATGCTGCTGACTTTTCCCTATGACGGACCTTCGAGATATCCATGGGCCGCCCCACTTGCCCTGTGGAGCCTTCCCCTGATTTTCGGCCTTATATCCATCGCCCTGGCCCTCGCTGCCCTGCGGAAGTCGGAGCGACGTTCCGAAACCCGGGGCCTGGCGGTGGCATCCCTCTGGATATGCGGCGTGATTTTCGTGATCGGCCTGATCTTGACCCTGCGGTTCGTGTACCTGATGCACCTCGGCTGACGCGCTTCCATTGAGGAACCGGGCTGCCGGCCGCCAGCCCGGCGCCCCCATTCCAGGGCATCGCCACACGCTGCGGGTATTCTGAAGGGGATGAGCGAATCCCCAGAATCTCCCCAGCCTCCGCATGTCCCGCGGCCGGTGACGCCCGGAACCCAGGCGTCTTTTGGCACCTACGGCGGCAGGCCGGTCAGCTTCGTCCGCCGCGGAACCCGCCTTCAGGGCCGCCGCCAGACGGCTTGGGAAGAGCATGCCGACCGCTGGGCCGTGGACGTGCCCCGGCACGTCGCCAACACCTCGGTCCACCCGGACTACACGTTCGACGCCGAGGCTGAGTTTGGCCGGAAGGCACCGTTGATCGTGGAGATCGGCTCCGGGCTGGGCGATGCCATCTGCCACGCCGCCGAGCAGAACCCGGACACCGATTTTTTGGCTGTGGAGGTCTACACGCCGGGCCTGGCCAACACCATCATCAAGATCAACAGCCGCGGGCTGAGCAACGTCCGGGTGGTGGAAGCCAACGCGCCCGAGGTGCTGGCCACCATGCTGCCGGCAGGCTCCGTCAGCGAACTCTGGGTGTTTTTTCCCGACCCCTGGCACAAGTCACGGCACCACAAACGGCGTCTGATCCAGCCGGAGTTCGCCCAGCTCGCCGCGCGGGCGCTCAAGCCGGGCGGCCTGTGGCGGATTGCCACGGACTGGTCCAACTACGCCGTCCACGTCCGCGACGTCCTGGCGGACTCCCCGGACTTCGAAAACCTCCACACCGGCGAGCGCCACGGCCCGGAAAGCCCCCTCACCCAGGTGTGGCAGTCCGGCGTCGAATCCCTGGTGGGTGGTGCGCCGGTCCGTGAAGGCAGGGCACCGGTCAGCACCGAACACACCGGCCCCAACGAGGGCGTGGATGAAACCGGGGGCTGGGCGCCGCGTTTCGAGGGCAGGATTCGCACCAGCTTCGAAGCTAAAGCGCATGAGGCCGGCCGGCTGATCTTCGACCTCTGCTATCGCCGGCGCTGAGCCTCCACACGTAAGTAGCGCCAACAGTCGTTTTGATAGCCCACAACGACAGTTAGCGCTGCCTAATCGGGTCAGGACACGCTGATCGAGGAAACGATCTCCTTCAGCATGTCCACCCGGGGTTCGATCTCCGGGTTGACGAAGGGCCAGATCACCACAACGCCGATAAACCGGTTGTTTTCCCAGACGCCTACGGTGGCTGCCACCCGCGCCGCGCCTTCGGGGTCCGAATAACCCACCAGGACGGCGTAGGCGGACTTGCCCGGCAGGTTCAGCTCGCCCTCGGTCAGGAGGGTACCGGCACGTTCGTCCCGGTAGAAATCTGACATGACATGCGCCCAGCCGTTGGCCCCGGGGGCATCCGTGACGGAGGTGTCGTCCTTGATCACGGTGACCAGGACGCCCCCGAGGAGGCCGTACTGCTCGGTGTTGGGCCCGGCGGCTGAATCCTCCAACACCTGGGTGTGCTCGGGAAAGTCTGCGCTATACCCCAAAGGGGATTCGATGTGAACTGACATGGTTGCTCCTTAGCGGTAAGTCTTGGGATCAGGCACGGCCACGTCAGAGCCGCTCAAGCTTGGTGTCGTTCGCGACCTTATAGTACGTGGACACGTTGGTGGTTGCCTTGTTCTCCGTCTTCAACTCCACTTCGCCCGCCTTGAAGTCCACACCGGCCTCGTTGGCCACCGTCACCACGTTGTTCACCTGAACGGTGGCCGAGCCTGCCTCGTACAACTTTGCGGCGTCCGCGGCCGCCGCGCTGTCGTTGCCAAGCGCCACATTGCGCATATAGCTGTCAATCACGGGCGCGTTGTCCGGCGTGTAGGCGACGTCGATCTTGACGGTGCTTTGCGTGCCCAGGGTCACGTTGGACTCGAGCTTGGCGCCCTGGAGGTCGGGGCCGGCGCTGGCTCCCTGCGCCACGCTGCCCTCCATGGACACCACGATCGACTTGATGCTGCTGTCCTTGTCCAGGTTTACCTCCAAGCCACCCTTGCCGGAGGCCGTGAACAACTGGCCGTCCAAATCCAGCTTCCCCTGGGCGGACACTTCGCCGCTGCCCTTGGCGGTGCCGTCCGTGAGGTTCCGCTCGTAGGCGAGGTCCAGTTTCGCGGAACCCGACGCGGGCCCGGCATCGCCCTTGGCCTCGAACGAGAGTGTTCCCTTGACCTTGTCGTCCCAGCTCGTCGCGCCGTTGTCGTTCGCGGCGTCCTGGATGGTGGCCGCGAGGTAGACGGGCGCGTTGGCGGCCACATCCTTGACCTCCCCGATGCTGTCCGGCGGAAGCTCCCGGTACATCTGGTTCCGGGCAGCCATGGCCTCTTCAACGCTGCCGAATTTGAACTCGCGTGATCCTTCTCCATTGAGGGTGACGCCAGCCGTTCCGGTATGGTCATTGACGCCCACCCCGATGTTTCCGTAGACCTTGAGCGTGGCCGAACCATCAGCATTCTCGTTCACCACCGTGCCCACTTCGGCGCCGGCATGGAACCAGGCAATCCGGCCGTCGATAGTGGCCTTGCCGCTCTCCGTATAAATAGCGGTGTCTGAGAGGGCAAGTTCCTGGAGATGGTCGGTGGCCTGCTCCTGGGCAGATTCGGGGATGCCACCGTCCATCTTCATCAGCTCAGCGGCGAGGGGTCCGTGCTCGCCTTCGCCTTCGATCAGGTACTGCCGGTCCGCCTCGGACAGGCCTGCCCACCACTGTGCCTGATCTTCCGGGCTGCCGTGGAGCGCCTCGTTAAGGCCCTGTTCGAGCTCCTGGCGGTGCGCCTGGGCCTCGGCAGCCTTCTGTATCTGTTCTTCGAGCCAGGTCTGGCCGCGGCCACCCAAACCTTGGAGCTTGTCCAGGAAGCTGCCGCCTCCCCCACTGGAGGAATCGGAGGCCTTTTCCTGCTCGTTCGCGTGCTGCAGGAGCAGCTGGGAGTTGTGGCGCAGGCTGGACGCAACACGCTCCAGGGTGGGGCGGTGGCTTCCGGCCCAGTCCTGCCGGAACCGCTCGCCGTCGAGACCCTTCCATGGTGCGGACTGGATCTGGCCCTGCAGGGAGCTGGCCCGGCTACTGAGCAGTGTGGCCGCCTTGTCAACGGCCTTCGCCAGCTCACGCAGTTGACTGACGTCCGCGCCGTAAAAAGTCATGGTGTCTCCCCCGAGAGTGATACGAGTGGGTTTATCGCTGAACATATGGTCGCACGGCGGCCAATGGCCCGCGATGGGGATCACTCCCCATCGGCGCAGCGGTATGGCGGGCTGTTGGAGGCAGTCTCCGCATGGCACGATGGGGATTGTGTTGGGGGCACACAATTTTGCGCCTCCCCGGGCGCCGGCATAAGGAACGATCATTAAAAGAGAATTAAGGCAGGCCGCGGACGCGGCGGAGGACGTCACCAACTCACACGCTTTGGAGTTGGTGGCACGGGCGGGGTTTGCGGCAAGCGGCATCCTGCATTTTCTGCTCGGGGCCATCGCCATCCGCCTCGCCATGGGCGGGACGGGGAATGCGGACTTCAGCGGGGCTGTGTCCGAACTTGCCAGCCAGCCCGCCGGCCCATTCCTGCTTTGGGCTAGCTTCGCCGCTTGCGCCGCACTGGCAGTGTGGCAGACCAGCGACGCCATCTTTGACTTCAACCACCTGCCTACCAAGAAAAAAGCCGGCAAAAAAGGCAAAGCAGCAGCCCAGGCACTCGTATACGCCGGATTGGCCCTGACGCTGTTCGCTTTTGCCAAGGGCCAGGGGTCCCCGGACGCCAACAAGCAGTCCGCTACCGACCTCACCCTGTCGGTGATGGAAGCCCCCGGCGGCGTGGCACTGCTGGTCCTGGTCGGGCTCGGTATTGCAGTCACCGGGGTCATCTACGGCATCCGCGGGCCCAAGAGGTCGTTCGAGAAACAACTCACAATGCCCGCCAACCCAAAAATCCGGACCGCCGTCACCGTCCTCGGCGTGGCCGGTTACCTCGCCAAGGGCGCGGTGCTCTTGCTGGCGGGCCTGCTGATCACCGTCGCCACATTGCGCGCCCACCCGGACGAATCCACCGGCCTGGACGGCGGACTCAAGGCCTTGCGCGATCAGCCGTTCGGCGTCTATCTCCTCGCTGCCGTGGGCGCCGGCCTGATCTGTTACGGCCTCTACATGGTGGTCCGGGCCCGGCTGGCCAAGATGTCCAAATAAGCTGACGCTGTGGCCTGGACTGGTGTGTCTAGGGAACGGTGATCACGGCGACGGTCTTCTCGTCGTCGTCGCGCAGCTCCACGGTGGCGATGCTGGCCAGCTGTACCGGGGTGGCGCCGGTGACTTTGACCCGGCCGCTGGGCGTAGCCGTCCAGGCGCAGGCACGGTCCTCCCCGCCGGCGCGGTCCCGCACCCACAATGAGTACGTCCCGCTCAGCGGCATGCTGCTGCCGTTCACCGCCAGTTCCGTGCCCCAGCTCTTCCGGGCCAGGTCCACGCTGAAGCGCAGGCCGCTATCGGCCTGGACCGAGTAGCTGGCGTCAGGCTGCGGAGGGCGGGTCAGCAGCGGCCCTGCTGCCACGCCCAACGCGAGGCAGGCGGCAGCGACGGCACCCACCAGTGCCGCCCACCGCCGTCGTGATTTACGACGACGGGCGGCCAGTTCAACCAGGACCGCCTTGGGTACGGAGGTGACAGGCGCCGCGGTGGGGGCGCTGCGAGAACTTCCGGTGAGTGCCACCGCATCCGGCACCGGGAGCGCGTCCAGCAGGGCCGGCAGGCTTTCCAGTTCGGCGAGGTCCGCCCTGCACTCTGCACAGTCCTGGAGATGGGCTTCGAAGCGCTGCGAATCGGCGGAATCAAGTCCCCCCAGCACGTAGGCGCCCAGCAAGTGGTGCAGGTCCGCGACGTTCACCGTTCCACCCCCATCTCATCCAAAATGGTCCGCAACGCGCGGACCGCGTAGTACGCCCGCGACTTCACGGTTCCGCTGGGAATGTTCAGCTGCACGGCGGCCTCGTTGACGGTGAAGCGGCGGTAGTGGAGCGCCACCAGAACTTCCCGGTGTTCGCTGCTGAGGCGGAGCAGGGCCTCCTCCATGAGCACCCGGTTGAGCAGCTCATCCACCCTCTCAACGGCTTCGGCGGGATCGGCGACGTCGCGTTCCGTGGCCTCGGCAGGCCTCCGCTGGGCTTTCCGGTAGTTGTCGATCATGATGTTCCGCGCCGTCCGGAAGAGGTAGCTGCGCAGGCTGCCGGTGATGTCCGGGGCCTGCTGCCAGACCCGAAGCACCGTCTCCTGGACCACGTCCTCGGCAAGCTGCGGATCCCGTGAGGCGCTGAGCACGAACCGGCGCAGGGCGGAGCCGTGGTCGCGGTAGATCGCGGCCACCACGTCCTCGTCCAGCGGCATGCCCGCCCCTCCCGTCACTGGTGCTTCCGGCTGATACGACGTCCGCCCCGGGCAAACGGTTCACTGGCGGTAAATCAACCCGCCTGGCGGCCAAAAAAGGGGGGCAACATCTTGAACCATTCTTCACCTTGGGGCGTCGTACCGGTTAGCGTCCGGCAATCCGACGCCGGGCCACCAGCCGAGGGAGCAGTTCCATGAAAAAGCATCTGGGCACCAGTCTTGCGGCCATGGCCCTCATGGCCGCACTGGCAGGCTGCGGCGGCAGCCCGGGAACCACCACCACCACGGCCGCGCCCGCCACGAGTCCCGCCAATACCAGTCCCGCCACATCCGCGGCACCGACCGCCACCACCACCGCAGCACCCGCCGTCGACCTCATGACCGCATCCTCAAGCGCAGGCAAGATCGTGGTGGACGCCAAGGGCATGAGCCTTTATGTCTTCACCAAGGATACGAAGGGCTCGGGCACCAGCGCCTGCACGGCAGGGTGCCTGACAACATGGCCGCGGGCCCTCACGGTCGCTGCCACCCCTTCCGCTGAAGGGGTCACCGGAGCGCTGGGTACCATCACGACGCCGGACGGGGCAAAGCAGCTGACTTTGAATGGACTGCCGCTGTACTACTACGCGAAAGACAAGAAACCGGGCGACGTGGGGGGTCAGGGCGTTGGCGGCGCCTGGTACCTGTTGGACCCGGCCGGAGAAATGATCAAGACGGCGGCACCTGGCTACTGAGGGTAGCCGACTAAAACTCCGGTTATGGCTGGACGCCGGGCAGAGGGACTGGAGGGGTGGGCGGCAGGGGCAGAGCTGGGGGCTGTCCCACGCCGTTTGGCAGCCGGTCCGGGACCCGCGGGAGGCCCGGCGTGAGGTCTTGCGGGGCAGGCAGGTGCGGGACGGGCCCGGCCGGGGTGTGGGACGAGTGGCCAGGCGACTCGGCCGGGGCCCTGCCGGAGGTGGCTGGCGGAGCCGCCGGAACCGGCTGCGTGACGGCCGGTACGGCGGGCGGCACGGCGGGCACTGTAGCCGGGGAGACCGGCTTGGCCGGCAACCGCGCCGGCGTTTCCGGCGTTGCCTGATCGTGGCCGCCGCCCACCGTGGCCACGAACGAGCTGACCGCCTGGTTCACGTGGCCGATGGAATCGCGGAGGCCCTGGTCGGAGGCCACGGCGACGGCGCCGCCGGCCGCCAGCGAGACGGCTACAGACAGCGTGGTGAGGGTGATCCGGCGCTTGGCACGACGGCGGGCGGCGAGTTCGTCAGTTGCCATCGGAATTGCCTCGGCAGGCGCAGCAGTGGGCCGGGTCTGAGTCATGGCATCCGGTTCGGAGAGCGGAGCCGGGACGGCGGCGAGGTGACGGGTGGCTGCCGGGACCATCAGTGCGGCGACAGCGGCGGAGGGTTCGGGATGCCCGCCGGCGGCCAGGCCGCGGAGGTCCTGCAGGGCGGAACGGAGCACAGCGTCGTCGTCGAGCCCGGCATCACGGAGCAGCCTGTCGACGGTAGCGTCGCTGCTGGAGCCTGCGATGTCACTCATGATCTGCCTGGTTTCTTCCGAGGGTCCGGTCCTTGAGGTTTTTCAGCGCCCTGCGTTGGAGCTGCTTGATGGCACCCTGGGATTTGCCCATGATGCCGGCCACCTGTTCGATGGATAGATCGGCCACGACCCTCAGCGCCAGGACTTCGCGGTGGTCGTCGGCCAGGCCGTCGAGCATGCCCGCCGCGCCGCTGGTGTACCCGAGGGCGTGGTCCTCTGCGGAGGCCGTGCTGCGCGCGTCCTGCAGGGGGTCGTAAGGCGTGAAGGCCGGCCTGCGTTCCACGCGCCGGTAGTGGTCCACCATCCGGGCGTGGGCGATGGAAAACACCAACGACTTGGCGCCCTGCAGCCCGCCGGTCAGGTCGCCGATTTTGGGGAATAACGCCAGGAAGACGTCCTGGGTCACTGCCTCGGGATCGTCGACGCCGCGGGCCTTGAGGTAACCCAGGACTGCGCCGGCAAAGGTGCGGTAGACAACGCCGAAGAGCACGGCCGGATCAGCGCCGGCAGTGTCCGCAAATATCTCGATGTCTTCTTCGGCCAAAGTGTCTTGCACCAGTGGCTCCTCCGTCCCGGGGCCGTTGGTCTGCTTCATCCCGGCGTTCTGGACTGCGGGCAACCCCTGGGGGCCGTTTTCCCGCAGTCCAGCCTAGCCGAGAGGGTCCTAGCGGCCCGAAACGGCGGGAACGTCTACGTTGTGGCCGGCCACCGCGGGCACTGCAGGGACGGCCGGAGCAGCAGGAACGGCGGGAACGGCGGACTTGCCGTTGACGCCAGGTACGGCAGGAACCGCGGGAACTGCCGGCAGCTCGGGGCGCTCGGCGTGGACGGCTGCAGAGCCCTCTGCAGCAGCCTTGGCTTCAGCGGCAGCAGTGCCCTTGGCAGCGACGTCGGCGCAGAAGGCTGCGACGTTGCCTTCGCCCTTGGCGGCAACGACCAGCGAGGAGAAGCCTTCGGAGGATGCGTTGAGTCCGCCGTTCGTGAAGGCGGTGCAGAGGCCGAAGGCTGCGGCACCGGCGGCGTCCACGGCGGTGCCGGCAGCTGCGGAGACGTTGGCCCCGGCCGCCAGCTTGTCTGCGGATACGGCCGCGTTGCCGTTCACAGCCGCGTCAGCCTTCACTGCCGCGTCGCCGGAGGCGTTGCCTGTCGCCTTTTCAGAAGCCTTGTCGGAAGTCTTGCCGGAAGCCTTGGCTGAAGCGTTCGCCAGGGCAGCATCCGCGGCGTCCGCGGTGAGCTTCGGGGCCGGGGCACCGAGCAGTTCGTGAGCGGTCTGCTGCGCGTCGGCCGGGAGGACGCCGGAAACAGCTGCGACGCCGGTTCCGCCCACGGCCAAGGTGCCTGCGGCGAGGACTCCGGCTGCGACTTTGCTGGTGGCGAGAACAGTGAACAACGACATAAGACACTCCAAAAACTAGAGAACATTTTGAGATCCGGTTCCGTTGGGAACCCATCACGCCCTACATCGCTGGCCGGAGCGGGAAAGTTACGGCCTTTCGAAAATTTCTTTCCGGGACCTGTCTATGAGCCGCTGCGGTCCGCGCGCAGCCTGCTCGTTCCGGGTGGCCAGGTCACTGGCAGTGGATTAGCGGTTCAGGCCAGAAAGGCAGGGCCGCTTGCCCCCTTGCCGGGTATCCTCCTGCGGTTCCATAGTTTGTGTTAAGAGTGTGTTCTTCACGGTATCCAGCGGGGAGAGAAGCGCAAGATGGCCAAGCTCAGTGTGGACAATTTCCCGGCCTCCGCCGGTCCCGGCCCGGTGACTTTGGTTCAGGGGACGTCATTCTGCATTTCTGCTGCTAACGGCGACATGTGGACCAGCCAGCCGCAGGGAGTGTTCTTCCAGGACACCAGGTTCATCAGCGCTTGGAGCCTCACCGTGAACGGTCAGAGAGTTGAACCGCTGTCCGCTACGACTCCCGAGCCCTTCCACGGAGTATTCATTGGAAGACCCCTTCGGCACGACCATGCCGACTCCACATTTCTGATTGAGCGGGAACGCAAGCTTGATACAGGTCTGACCGAGATTGTTACAGTCCACAACTACTCCCGCTCGCCGGTGTTATGCCGTGTGGAACTATCCGCCGACACGGACTTTGCGGGGCTGTTCGAGGTGAAAGACGGGCGCCAGGACCCCGTTGGGAACCGGATCCGCCGTGGGGGTCCGGAGCAGTTGACCCTGGAATCGGAACGGGATGGCCACCAGCGCAGCATAACTGTCACCTTCCCGGGTTCCCGTCTGGAGCGGGAGAACCTGGCAGCTGAACTGACGGTCCCTGCCCACGGAGAGCGGTCCGTGACCATCTCGGCCATCCCCGTGTTGGAGGGGCCGGACGGCCGGTCCAACGCAAAGGTTGCTGCCGGCCCGGATTCCTACCGGCGGGTCATGCAGTGGCACGCCGCCATGCCGACCCCGGACTTGCAGGACGAGGCAGTGGAGAAAGTCATCAAGCGCAGCCAGGAGGACCTGGGGTCGTTGCGGATTTTTCATGCCGATCACCCGGACCGCGCTGTGGTGGCTGCTGGTGCGCCGTGGTTCATGGCGTTATTTGGACGGGACAGTTTGCTCGCCTCGTTCATGTCCTTGCTCCTGGACCCGGAACTGGCGAAAGGAACACTCCTGACCCTGGCTGAACACCAGGGAACAATAGTGGACGCGTCAACGGAGGAGGAGCCGGGGCGCATCCTTCATGAGGTGCGGCTCGGGGCTACCACCGGCTTGGCGCTGGGGGGCAGCCATGTGTACTACGGCAGCATCGATGCAACACCGCTCTTTGTCACCGTTCTGGCCGAGCTGAGCCGGTGGGGGTTGGACGATGCCGCTATGCGCGAACTCCTTCCCGCAGCAGACCGGGCACTGGCGTGGATGGAGGAATACGGTGACCGCGACGGTGACGGATTCATTGAGTATCACAGGAAGACGGATCATGGCCTGCGCAATCAGGGGTGGAAGGACTCCGGAGACGGGATCAACTTCGCCGACGGAACGTTGGCTGAACCGCCGATAGCGCTCTGTGAGGTGCAGGGCTATGCGTATGCGGCCTACATCGGACGGGCCCTGATCGCCACCGTCCTCGGCGACACCGGAACTGCAGATGCCTGCGTGGCCAAGGCGGCCCGCCTTAAGGAAGCGTTCAACGACCGGTTCTGGCTGCCCGAGCGGGGGTACTTTGCCATCGCCCTGGACCGGGACAAAAAACCGGTCGACGCTCTCGCCTCGAACATGGCCCACTGCCTGTGGGCTGGAATCGTTGACGATGACAAAGCGGCCAACCTGGCCGCCCACCTGATGTCCCCGGAGATGTTCACCGGGTGGGGCATCCGGACCCTGGCATCAAACATGGGCGCCTACAACCCGGCCAGTTACCACAACGGATCCGTCTGGCCGCACGATAACGCCCTGGCTGCCGCCGGGCTCATGCGATACGGCTTCGTCCACGAAGCTCAGAAGATTGCCTATGCACTCTTCGAAGCCGCGGGCTACTTCAACGGTCGGCTTCCCGAGCTTTTTTGTGGCTTGGACCGTGGCAGGCATCCGGTGCCAGTGCCCTACCCTGCCTCGTGTTCCCCGCAGGCTTGGGCATCCGCAGCGCCGGTGCAGCTGATCAGGACCCTCCTCCGATTTGATCCGGGGCTCCCCTGGGAGGAATTGTGGCTCGCCCCGACGCTGCCCCCGGAGGATACGCGTTTCCACCTGGACAATGTGCCGTTCTCAGGGGACGGCCGGCTTTCGATCCATATCGACGGCGGCTCCGTCACCGTCCAGGGACTGCCCCACAACATTGAGTTGCGTTCGGAGGCACGGCCCACGCTCCGGGAACTCCTTAAGCTGAGCCAGCGGCCAAAAGATGCTGACCAGGCATGAACCTTGGCCCGGCATCAATGCTTCCTCCTCGTGCCAGGACTCAGCCCCACCGGTGAGATCTGCTGCCTCTAGCGCTCCGTCCCCTTCTCCTTCTCGGATTTTCGGGCGGGATGCACGGCACCGTCCGCCCCATGGTCCCCTTCTGTATAGCGGCCGGCTTTGGATTCGGCGCCGCGGCCCGGTGCGGAACCGGCACCGCCGTAGTTGGCCTTGATGTAGCGTCCGGATTCCCGGGCCTTGTTTCCCAAGGGTTCAGGCAGTCCACCTTCGCTGCCTGCCTCACCGTAATCCCCTTCGACGTATTGGCCTTCCTCATCGTCCGCATGGCGGCCGGACTGCGCACCGGCTTTGCCAAAATTGCCCTCGATATACCGGCCACGCAGGTCGGGTTCTTCCGGCTTCTTTCCCGTATTTGTCTCATCCGTGGCATCTTCGAAGCCGCTATTCTCGGTCATGACCGTGCCTTTCCCGAAACCAACTCCGCGTCTTTCCGGCGCAATTTAAGTCTAGCGAGGGTCCGTCCACTTCGACAGGATCCACCTCCACATGCCCAGGACGGCACACGAAGCCCAGTGCACCCAGCACAACGGCCGCCGTCGAAATCGCCGGAACGCAGCGGGGTCGCCGGAACTTCCCGGCGGCCCCGCACTCTTCCGGCGAACCCAGGACCACGGCGAACCCGGCCCGCATTAAGGTGAGGCGCGCTACGCCTCGATCATCTCGTCGTCGTCCACTTCTTCGAACTCAACGGCGGCAACAATCTCCTGCGTCTCCGGGTTGATCATGAACGCCTCGTCCTCTTCCTCCACCATGAGGAAGTCGCCGTGGTCCGTGCTGAAGTGCCAGGCCAGCGTCTTCTCGCCGTTGTGGACGTAGTTGGGGTCGCCCATGGTGATCTTTTCGAGTTCGTAACCGGCAACGTCGCACAGTTCCCGGATGATGATTTCAAAATCCGGGGCGTCATCCAGCGCTTCCTCATCGGCGCGGGCCTGGCGCTCCTCGAGGTCGGGAAGGAGCGCCACCTGGCGTTCGATGTAGGCGCTGAGCTCCTCGTCGTCCAGCACCAGCAGGCTTTCCTGGCCAAGGAGCCACGCGGCGTTGAGCGCGGTGATGTTCTCGGTTTCGAACAGTTCCTCGAATTCGCCGTCGAGTTCTTCCATGGCGCGTACGGCGTCGGTGGACTCTTCCTCGGCGTCCAGGTCGCCGTCGAGGTAGCGCTCCTCGTCCTCCTCGGACAGCGCATCAAACACCGCAACGGTCCGGTTGAAGAGCTCCAGGTGCGCCGTTGCGCCCATGCTCTCCAGGCCCTCGCGGATCAACTGGTCCACTTCGTCGCGATCGGCGGTGAACACGTACTGGGCGAAGCCGCCCTCCAGGGACTGAGTGACGTAAAAGTCGACGTAGTAGCTGCGGAGCGCCACGGGTGCGATCTCACGGGAGTCGAGCAGGCTCCCGTACATGGCGTTCACCACGTGAACGTTGGCGTCGACAACTTCCTCGCTGCCGGCTTCGATGCTGGCCTTGGTCAGGACGACAGGGTTCTGGCTCGTGGTCATGGGATTCCTTACTGCTGAAAGCCGGATGTTGCTCTGGACACTTTCACGCTACGTGGGCTGGGACAGCGGGCGGTTGTGGCGGAAGTGAACGTCAGGCGAAGTTTCAGGCCCCCGCCGGGCGAACTAAGATGAATCAGATAACCACCGATCGGACGCGGCCCCGCCGTGGCCACTGAAAGTAGCGCGCACCATGCCATCCCAACCGGACGAGAGTGCGGCACTGGCAATACAGACTCCCGCCATCAACGACCGTTCCCTCGCGGCCGGTCTGGCGTATGCCATGGGCAGCCGGGTCTCCGGCATCTCGTTCGACGCCGCCACCGGGCTCATGCTGGGCAAGGTCCGCGGAGGCGCGGACGTGCCGTACTCCACCACGGCCAAGCTGGTCCGGAAAACGGGCGGGTGGAGCTGTACCGTGGGCGTCTGCAGCTGCCCCGTCCGCAAGGACTGCAAACATGTAGCGGCGCTGCTCTTCGCCGCCGAGGACAACCCCGCCATCCGCGTCCAGCTCCTGGCGCCTGCGGAGGTCTCCCGGCTTTCCCGCCAGCCCGCCAGCGTGGATCTGGCCGACTGGGAACAGGCCCTCAGCCCGCTCATTTCGCAGCCCGGCATCACCCAGTCCAGCAACGGCATCCCCCTGGCCCTCCAGTTCGAGATCGAGGAACCGGCCCCGCACTTCTCCTACACAGGCCGCCGCGACCCGCTGCGCAGCGTGCGCCAGCTCAAGGCCCGGCCCGTGATCATGGGCGCCAAGGGCAAATGGATCCGCGGCGACGTCTCCTGGAACACGCTGAGTTACCTGAACTTCCGGCGCGAATGCAACGAGGCGCACATCGAGTGGATGCAGACGTTCCTCGCCGCGCACACGGCCGCCGCCAACCGGGTCCACAACTCCTCCGCGCTCTGGCTGGGCCTGAACACCTTCGCCGGCAAGAACATGTGGGGGCTGCTCGCGGACGCTCAGAAGATCGGCCTCGCCCTGGTCCACAGCCGCGGCACTGAACCGGTGCGGCTCGCGGAGTCTCCCGCCGCCGTCGGGCTTAACCTGAGCCGCTACGGGTCGCCGGTTGAAGCTGCAGCCGGCGGCCTGGGCGCCGCCGCTGCGGTGAATGCCGCTCAAACAGCCGACGACGGCGGGCTGGAGCTCGCGCCCACCATCACCGTTGAGGGGCAAGAGGTTGATCCGGCGTCGGTGGGCACCATCGGCCGCCCCGCCCACGGCATTTTCCTGACCACCGGCGGCGAGGCACTGCCCGGGGTGGCTACGGACAGCGTGATCACGCTCGCGCCGCTCGAAAGTGGCCTCAGCGAGGAGCTGCTGACCTTCGTGACGGCCGGCAGCACCCTGCACATTCCCGCGAAGGATGAGACCCGCTTCCTCACCGGCTTCTACCCGAAGCTCAAGCAGACGGCCCGGGTCACCGCAAAAGATGAATCGGTGCAGTTGCCGGCCCTGGCCGTCCCCACACTCTCGCTGCTGGCCAACTACGGCGCGGACCATCGCGTGCGGCTGCACTGGGAATGGCATTACAAGTCAGGGAACATGGTCACCTCCCAGCCGCTTTGGCGGCACCCCGGAGACCACGGCTACCGTGACGATACCGCCGAGGCCCGCATCCTGGAAGGCATTGGCCAGCCGTGGGACGTTGTCCCGGCCCTGGGCGAATCGGCCACCGGCGGCTGGGGAACGCCGCGCCTGTCGGCTTCGGCGGAACTGAGCGGCCTGGACACCCTGGCGTTTACCGAGGAAGTCCTGCCCTTGTTGCGCCAGGCACCGGATGTTTCCGTGGACACCGCTGGCGACATCGCTGATTACCGCGAGGCCGAGGAAGCCCCGGTGGTTTCCATCTCCACCAAGGCCACCGAACAGCGCGACTGGTTCGACCTTGGCATCCAGATTTCGTTGGAGGGCCAGCCTGTCTCCTTCGCCGCCGTGTTCTCGGCACTGGCAGCCGGTCAGACCAAGATGCTCCTGCCCAGCGGCGCCTACTTCTCGCTGGACCTGCCCGAACTGCACCAGCTGCGGGCCCTGATCGAAGAAGCCCGCTCGCTGCAGGACAACAAGGATGCGCCGCTGCAGATCAGCCGCTTCCAGGCCGGGCTCTGGGACGAGCTGGCCCAGCTGGGCATCGTGGACGAGCAGGCTGCTGCATGGCGCTCCGCGGTGGGTGGCCTGCTTGAGGGCGGGATCGACGGGCTGCCACTGCCTGCCTCATTGAACGCCGAGCTGCGGCCCTACCAGCTTGAGGGTTTCAACTGGCTCAGCTTCCTCTACAAACACAGCCTGGGCGGGGTCCTCGCCGACGACATGGGCCTGGGCAAGACCGTGCAGGCCCTCGCGCTGATGTGCGCGGCGAAGGAGCAGGCTATGCAGCTTGCGGCTGCTGGAACTCCCGCGTCCGACGGCGGGACTCCCTTTCTGGTGGTGGCCCCCACCAGCGTGGTGGGCAACTGGGCGGCCGAAGCCGAACGCTTCGCCCCTGGCCTGACGGTCCGCACCGTCAGCGAGACCTTTGCCAAGAATGGACAGGACGCGGCGGTTGAACTGGGCGGCGCAGACATCGTCATCACCTCCTACGCCCTGTTCAGGATCGACTACGAGTCGTACGCCTCCAGGACCTGGGCTGGGTTGGTTTTGGATGAGGCCCAGTTCGTGAAGAACCACCAGTCCAAGGCGTACCAGTGCGCCCGGAAGCTGCCGGCGGCGTTCAAGCTGGCCATCACGGGCACCCCGCTGGAGAACAACCTCATGGAGTTCTGGGCACTGACCTCCATCGTGGCGCCGGGGCTGTTCGCGAGCCCCAAGCGGTTCGCCGAGTACTACCAAAAGCCGGTCGAAAAGAACGGCGACAAGGGGCAATTGGAGAAGCTCCGCCGTCGGGTCCGTCCGCTCATGATGCGCCGCACCAAGGACCAGGTCATCAAGGACCTGCCGCCCAAACAGGAGCAGATTCTGGAGGTGGTGCTGAACCCGCGCCACCAGAAGGTCTACCAAACGCACCTGCAGCGCGAACGGCAGAAGATCCTGGGCCTGATCGAGGACGTCAACAAGAACCGGTTCACCATCTTCCAGTCGCTCACGCTGCTGCGCCAGCTCAGCTTGGACGCATCCTTGGTGGATCCGTCGCTCTCAGCCGTCCGCTCTTCGAAGCTGGACGTGCTCTTCGAGCAGTTGGAGGACCTGGTGGCCGAGGGGCACCGGGCGTTGATCTTCAGCCAGTTCACCGGGTTCCTCGGCAAGGTCCGCGAACGCCTTGTGGAGGAGAAGATCGAGTTCTGCTATCTCGACGGCGGCACCCGGAACCGTACCGACGTCGTCAATGAATTCAAGAACGGGAGTGCGCCCGTGTTCCTGATTTCACTCAAGGCCGGCGGCTTTGGGCTGAACCTGACCGAGGCCGACTACGTCTTCCTGCTGGATCCCTGGTGGAACCCCGCGTCGGAGGCACAGGCCGTGGACCGGACCCACCGGATCGGACAGGCCCGGAATGTGATGGTGTACCGGCTGGTGGCCAAGGACACCATCGAGGAAAAGGTCATGGCCCTGAAGGCCCGGAAATCGCAGCTGTTCGCGGACGTCATGGAAGGCGACGCACTCTCCGGCGGCGGGATCACGGCCGAGGATCTGGCAGGGCTGTTCAAGGACTGAGCTCCCCGGGGGTTGGCTAGCCGCAGGTGGCGAGAATCCCGGCGATCGCGTCGTGCTCGGCTTGGGTGGCCCACAGGTGGTACTTGGCTTTGACCGCGGTCTGGCGGACGACGTATTCGCAGCGGAACGCTTTGTTGGGCGGGAGCCAGGTTGCCGCATCCTTGTCGCCCTTGGCGCCGTTCGTGGGCCCGTCTGCAGCCATGAGGTTCAGGGGATCGTTAGCCAGATCCTCCCGCTGTTCTGCGCTGAGCTGTTGCGCGCCCTTCTGCCAGGCATCGCTGAGTGCTACAAGGTGGTCAATCTGGATGGCGGTGCTGGTGGTGTTGCCGCGGACAAAATTGATCGTTGTGCCGGTGTACTTGTCAGCCAGCACACCGCTAGCAACAACGCAGTTCTGAGTGCCCGGCTTGAACGTCTCTCCTTCGAGGTCCCTGGCGAGAATGTCGTTTCGGGTGTCACAGCCGTTTCGGTCGACGTCCGCCCAGGCGGGGCCGAACTCTTCGCGGCTGTAGCCGGTCTTGGGGGCGCGTCCTTTCACCGGGAGAGTTCCCAGTTGTGCAGTGGCTGTGGACAGTTCGGTTGAGCTTACAGATGAGTCTGCGGAGTTACCTGACGGGACTTCCCTGGCCCCTTCGGCCATCCTGGTTGCGGCCTGCCCGGCAGCTTGCGCTGCGGCATCACAACCGGCGAGGGTGCCTGCGAGAAGCAGGCTGGTGAACAGGGTGAGCGCCTTGGTGGCGGCGGAACAGTTGATCTTCGGGTCCTTCAGGATTGGGGCGGCGGCATGGGTCCGGCGCAGCCGGAGTGCGCGGCGGTGAACAGGCTACTAGCGCCGGCCGTCCTGATCTGTCAGGCCTGTAGGTGGAGTCCGTCACGCCGCGTTGTCAGCGCGCTCATGCCGCGGCTCCAGCCAGGATCCGGCGCCCCGCTGCGTCGCCGTCGACCCGAGAGGTCCGCCCGGTGAAATAGCTCGAAATTCTTTGGGGGTGGTCCTGCTGTCAGCCTTAGATGTCGTACCCCCTCGACATGATGGAGGTATGGAAAGCACGGCGGCGGGCGAACGGTCGGCAGGGGCGGTGGCGGCGGACGCCGGCCCGGCTGCCGCCGCGGTGCCTGCCGACGACGGCTCCGCAGCCCCTGGGTCGGCAGCCCCTGGGTCGGCGGATGCGGCGTTTGAGGCCGTAGCGGCTGCCGTTTCCGTGCTGGCCGAACTTCGCCGCCGGCAGCGTGAGGAACCTGCCGGGCCGGATCCGCTGCGCCACGGTGTCGACGTTTCCCTGGACCGCCTCGCCGCGATCTCCCGGCTCGAAGCAAGCACCGCCGCGTTCAAAGTCCTCACCGCCACGGAATACACGGACGCCACAACGGCGCTGACCCCGCCCGCCGCGTCCCCGCAGGAGAACACGGCCCACGAAATGGCCGCCATCGCCGAGCTCGCCTGCGTCCTGACCGTCAGCGAACCGAACGCCGCAACACTGCTCTCCACCTCCCGCCGGCTCACCACCGCCCTGCCCCTGACCCTGGCCGCCCTCCAGACAGGAACCCTGTCCTGGCAGCACGCCCGGACCATGGTCGACGAAACCCTCAACCTCGACCCCGCCGGCGCCCAAGCTCTGGAAGCGCACTT
>NZ_JBFRDI010000019.1:0-98476 GCF_052113505.1 Pseudarthrobacter sp. TAF60_1 | reverse complement strand
CGGCTTCCAACGCACCGGAGACGCCTTCTGGGCCGCCGGGGACCAAATGGCCCGCGGCTTCGTCATCGGCGCCACCGCAGGCCGGACCACCCTGACCGGCGAAGGCCTCCAGCACGCCGACGGCCACTCCCCGCTCCTCGCCTCCACCAACCCCGCAGTAGTCACCTACGACCCCGCGTTCGGATACGAAATCGGCCACATCATGCGCGACGGCATCGAGCGCATGTACGGACCGGACTCCACCGACCGGAACCTCATGTACTACCTCACCGTGTACAACGAGCCGATCACCCAGCCCGCGGAACCCGAGGACCTCGACGTCGAAGGCGTCATCAAGGGCATCTACCTGCTCAACCCCGCGAAGATCGACGGTCCCCGGACCCAGATCCTGGCCTCCGGCGTCTCGGTCCCCTGGGCCATCGAAGCCCAACGGATCCTCGCCGAAGACTGGGGCGTCTCCGCCGACGTCTGGTCCGTCACGTCCTGGAACGAACTGCGCCGCGACGGCATGGCCGCCGAGGAAGAAGCCTTCCTCAACCCCGGCAAGCCCGCCCGCGTGCCGTTCGTGACCCAGCAACTCGCAGGCGCCACCGGCCCCGTGGTCGCCGTCTCGGACTACATGAAGGCCGTCCCGGACCAGATCCGCCAGTTCGTCCCGAACGAATTCGCCACACTCGGCGCGGACGGCTTCGGCTTCTCCGACACCCGCGCAGCAGCCCGCCGCTTCTTCAAAAACGACACCCACTCCATCGTGGTGAAGACGCTGCAGCTGCTTGCGGCGAGGGGTGACGTGGAGGAGGGCGCGCCGTCGTACGCCATGGACCGCTATAAGCTCCTGGACGTCAACGCGGGCACCACCGGCGGAGCTGGGGGCGACGCATAAGCGGCTCCGGCGCAATCACCGTCCCGGCGGGGACGGAACGGCACCGGTAACGAACAGCTCCTCCAGTCCCCGCTTGAAGCCGGACCGTCCGCCATGGGCGGGGTGCCTGACTTTCGGTGCGTCCAGGCCGTTTCGAAGCAGGCTGCGGTGCGCCACATTGCCAACGGCCACCACGGTCTCGATGGAAAACAGCTCCATCAGCGACACCCAGAATGGAGTTCCGAGGCGTGCTTCGGCTCCCGTCGGCGTACGGTTGGACAGCGGCTGGCCGGGGACGTGCGTGTGCCACGGGCAGGCGCTCCACAGCAGGGGAAGGAACTCCAGTTCCGCGAGGACCTCCCACATCACAGTTGCAGTCGGCTCGGCCGCGACCGCCCAAGCCTCTGCCGGCAGCGCATAGCCTTTTCCCGCTCCGAACAGGCCGAACCTGTTGGCAGCCCGCTCGAACATGGTGCGGTTGGTGAAGGGAACTCCGGTGATCCTCATCCCCCTGAACCCGGGAGCTTCACCGAGCAGCAGCACCTTCGGGGCGCGGTTCATCATGTCCTGGAGGTAGATTCCCAGGTTGCTTCGGCGCTGGGCATTTGCGGGGTCGTTGTTGTCGAAGAAGTTGTTGCATCCGGGCACCGATGACACAGCCGAGAGCTGCTGCACGAACGCGCTGACGGATGAAGTTGTCATTCACCCGCCTCTTTCCGAGTGCACGGCAGAACCCGTATCTACCAGCGCGGGTGGATGGCGTTCCGGAAGTAGTGATCGTAGATCCAGCGGACGCCGCCGTCGAACTCTTCGGTGATCTTCACGGCGGCCGCTGCCGCGTTCGCCCTCGCCTGATCGACGTTTCGGGCGCCGGGAATCACCGTTGTGACGCCGTCCTGGGCGGCTATCCAGGCGATGGCCGCCTGCGCGGAACTGGCGCCGGAGGGGACCAACTGTTCAAACTCGGCCACAGCCTTCAGGCCCACCTCGTAGTCGACTCCGGCGAACGTTTCCCCGACGTCGAAGGCCTCGCCGTTGCGGTTATAGTTCCGGTGGTCGTTCTCGGCGAAGGTGGTTTCCTTCGTGTACTTGCCGGAGAGCAGGCCGGAGGCCAGGGGCACGCGCGCGATGATGCCCACGTTTGCTGCCTTCGCGGCGGGGAGGACCTCATCCAGGGGCTTGAGCCGGAACGCGTTCAAAATGATCTGGACGGAGGCGGTTCCCTTGTGGCGGATCGCTTCCAGCGCCTCATCGGTGCGCTCCACGCTGACGCCGTAGTTGCGGATGGCACCCTCGGAAACCAGGGTGTCCAGGGCGTCATAAACTTCCGCGCTGCTGTACACCGGCGTGGGCGGGCAATGCAGCTGGACCAGGTCGAGGGTGTCGGTGCCCAGGTTCTTGCGGGACCGGTCCACCCATTGCCGGAAGTTGGCCAAGGTGTAGTTCTCCGGCTGCTGCTCCATGCGGCGGCCCATCTTCGTGGCCACGGTGATGTCCAGCCCGGGGTTGTCTGCGAGGAACTTCCCGATAGCCTGCTCGCTCTTGCCGTCCCCATAGACGTCAGCAGTGTCAAAGAAAGTGACCCCCGACTCTACGGAGGCGGCCAGAACGGCCTGGGCCTGGGCCGGGTCCACAGTGCCCCAATCCGCGCCGAGCTGCCAGGTGCCGAGTCCCACGATAGAGACGTTACGTCCGGTCTTGCCTAAAATCCGCTGTTCCATTCCTCGACTATAAGGGCGGAGACACGCGGGGCGGCGGAGCTCTGGCTTTCCGCGGTGCTCGCGGCAAGGATGGAGCATGGACGGAATTAAGGTAATCGTCAACGGGCGGCCCCGCGACTGCAGCGGCACCAGCCCGCACACCCGGCTCCTTGACTGGTTGCGCGCCGAAGGCCTGACCGGTGCCAAGGAAGGCTGCGCCGAGGGTGAATGCGGGGCCTGCGCCGTCCTGGTGGCCCGGCCGGACGGGCCCGGGCGCAGCCGCTGGACGTCGGTGAATGCGTGTCTGCCTCCCGCACTGGCCTTCGACGGCCAGGAAATCATCACCGCAGAAGGCCTGGGGACGGTGTCCGTGCCGGGCGCCGCGCGGGAAGACCTCCATCCCGTCCAGCAGGAAATGGCAGACCGGGGCGGGTCCCAATGCGGATACTGCACTCCGGGCTTCATCTGCTCGATGGCTGCTGAGTACTACCGCCCGGACCGGAGCCCGGCACAAGCCAGCGCGCAGCAGGAAACAGGAACCGGCGCCGTCGGGGAAGGGCACGCCACCGACCATGAACGCGGGCCCAACGGGTTCGACCTCCACGCCCTGAGCGGGAACCTCTGCCGGTGCACAGGCTACCGGCCCATCAGGGATGCCGCCTATGCACTCGGCACACCATCCGCGGCAGACCCACTGCTGGAGCGGCAAAGCCGTCCCGCCCCGGACGCCAAGCACACCCGCGCGGCGCACGCCCGAGCGGAGGGCGGCGCCCGGTTCCTTCGCCCCGGAACGCTGGCAGAAGTCCTCCAAATTCTGCAGGAGAACCCGGACGCAAAGCTGGTCGCAGGCGCAACTGACCTCGGCGTCGAAGTGAACCTGCGGCATTCCCGGCCGTCGCTGGTCCTCGCCATCGACCGCTTGGACGACATGCGGACCCTGGAGCTCGACGCCGGCCAGGTTGAGATCGGGGCGGCCCTCACCTTGTCAGAAGCCGAACGCGGTCTCGGCGGCCAAGTGCCTCTTCTCAGCCAACTGTTTCCGCAGTTCGCGTCCCGCCTGATCCGCAACGCGGCCACCTTCGGCGGGAACCTCTCCACTGGGTCCCCCATTGGCGACTCAGCGCCGGTGTTCCTGGCCCTGGATGCACGGGTTGTCCTGTCCTCCACCGCCGGCGAGCGCGAGGTTCCGCTCTCGGAGTACTACACCGGGTACCGGCAGAGCGTCCGGAAGCCTGGCGAAGTGCTGCGCGCAGTCCGGATTCCATTGCCGCTGGCCGACAATACCGCGTTCTACAAGATCGCCAAGCGGCGCTTCGACGACATCTCCAGCGTGTCGGTCGCCATCGCGCTGCAGACGACTGATGGCGTGGCTTCGGTTCGGATTGGGCTCGGCGGGGTAGCGGCCACGCCGATTCGCGCGTACGCAACCGAGGAGGCACTGGCGGGTCAACCGTGGACGGCTGAAACGGTGACCGCTGCGGCCGCCGTCATGGCCGGCGAGGGCACGCCCATCGACGACATGCGGGCGAGTGCCCTCTACCGCTCTGCCATGCTGCGGCAGGCCCTGCTGAGGTTCCATGCCGAGAACGCTCCTGCGGAGGTGGCGACGTGAAGTCCCTTGCAGACCGTCCCGTCAATCCCGTGGTGGGGGTCCCGGTTTCCCACGAGAGCGCCGCCGCGCATGTGACGGGGACGGCCCTCTACACCGACGACCTCGTGGTTCGTTCCCGGAATGTCCTGCACGCCTGGCCGGTCCAGGCACCGCACGCCCACGCGCGGATCCTGGAACTGCAGACTGAACCCGCACTGAAGGTTCCCGGCGTGGTGAGGGTGCTGACGGCGTCGGACGTTCCGGGTGTCAACGACTCCGGCACCAAACACGACGAACCGCTGTTCCCCAGCGAGGTCATGTTCCACGGCCAGGCCGTGTGCTGGGTCCTTGGCGAATCTCTGGAGGCCGCGCGGCTGGGCGCCGACGCGGTGACTGTGGAGTACGAGCCGCTGCCTTCCCTCCTGACGCTCACCGAAGCCATCGCCGCGGAAAGCTTTCAGGGCAACCAGCCCACCCTTGCGCGGGGTGAGCCGGACCAGGCCCTGGCGAGCGCGGCTCATCGTTTCAGCGGCGAGTTCGAGTTCGGCGGCCAGGAGCACTTCTACCTCGAGACCCACGCGTCCTTCGCCTATATCGACGAGGGCGGGCAGGTCTTTGTGCATTCCAGCACCCAGCACCCGTCCGAAACCCAGGAAATCGTGGCCCACGTGCTGGGGCTCCACAACCATGAGGTGACCGTGCAGTGCCTGCGGATGGGCGGCGGCTTCGGCGGCAAGGAGATGCAGCCGCACGGATTCGCGGCCGTCGCAGCCCTGGGCTCAAGCCTGACCGGGCGGCCGGTCAGGCTCCGCCTGAACCGGACCCAGGACATCACCCTGACCGGCAAGCGCCACCCGTTCCACGCCCGGTGGGAGGCAGGATTCGACGACGACGGCCGCATCCAGGCTCTCAAGGCCACCATCACCAGCGACGGCGGCTGGAGCCTGGACCTCTCCGAGCCGGTCCTGGCGAGGGCCATGTGCCACATCGACAACGCGTACTACATCCCCAACGTGGAGGTGCACGGCCGGGTTGCCAAGACCAACAAAACGTCGCAGACGGCGTTCCGGGGCTTCGGCGGCCCGCAGGGAATGCTCGTGATCGAGGACATCCTGGGCCGCTGCGCACCGTTGTTGGGCCTCGAACCGGGCGAGCTCCGCCGTCGAAATTTCTACGAGCCCGGACAGTGCACACCGTACGGCCAGCCCGTGCGACATGCCGAACGGCTCACCGCCATCTGGCAGTTGCTCTTGGACCGCGCGGAAGTGGCGCGGCGGCGCGGGGACATTGCGGACTTCAACGCAGCGCATCCGAACATCAAGCGGGCACTGGCGATCACCCCCGTGAAGTTTGGCATCTCGTTCAACCTCACCGCGTTCAACCAGGCCGGGGCGCTGGTCCACGTCTACAAGGACGGGTCCGTGCTGATCAATCACGGGGGCACGGAGATGGGCCAGGGCCTGCACACCAAGATGCGCCAGGTGGCGGCCACCGCGTTGGGCGTGCCACTCACGTTCATCCGGCTGGCCCCCACCCGCACCGACAAGGTGCCGAACACGTCGGCCACCGCGGCAAGCTCCGGCGCCGACCTGAACGGCGGGGCCGTCAAGAACGCCTGCGAGCAGATCAGTTCCCGGCTGGCCGAGGTGGCTGCCCGGAGGCTGAACATCCACCCGGACGATGTGCGGTTCGAGGACGGCAAGGTGACGGGGATCGGGTTCCACGACCGCGATCTCAGCTTCGCCGAGGTTGTCCACGACGCCTACTTCCAGCGGGTCCCCCTCTGGGCAGCCGGGTACTACCGGACCGAGGGACTGCACTGGGACAGTGCCCGGATGCAGGGCGAGCCCTTCAAGTACTTCAGCTACGGAGCGGCGGTCACCGAAGTGGAGGTGGACCGCTTCACCGGCGCGTACCGGCAGTTGCGTACAGACATAGTGCACGACGTCGGCGACAGCCTTTCGCCGTTGATCGACGTTGGGCAGATTGAAGGGGGCTTCGTGCAGGGCGCTGGGTGGCTGACCCTTGAGGACCTGCGGTGGGACGTGTCCGACGGCGACGGTCGGGGCCGGCTGACCACACAGTCGGCCAGTACCTACAAGCTGCCGAGCTTCTCGGAGATGCCGGAACAGTTCAACGTGCACCTGTTCGAACGGGCCACCGAAAGCGGCGTGGTGTACGGTTCCAAGGCCGTGGGCGAGCCCCCGCTGATGCTGGCCATCAGCGCCCGCGAGGCACTGCGGGAGGCTGTGGCGGCGTTCGGTCCGGCGGGCTGCTCGGTGGAACTGGCCAGCCCGGCCACTCCGGAAGCCGTGTTCTGGGCGCTGGAGCGGGTCATCGCATCCCAAACCCCCACGCCCTCATCAGACACCGCGTCCCCGGCAGTCCCGACGGCGGCGACCTGACATGGACTGGCTGGACGCCCTGCAGCACTTGAGGTCCGCGGGCTTGCCCGGGGTCCTGGCCACGGTGTCCGGGGTGCGCGGCCATGCCCCGCGGGAAGCAGGAGCCAAAATGGTGGTGGGCGCCGAAGCCATCTGGGGCAGCATCGGCGGCGGCAACCTCGAGGCCACCGTGGTGGACCAGGCCAGGGACATGATGGCCCAGGGCATCAGCGCGCCCCAAAACACCGAGTTCTCACTTAACGAGCACGCCGCCACAGACCACGGCCGGCAGTGCTGCGGAGGGAAGGTGCGGGTGCTGCTCGAACCCTTCCTGTCGCTTCCCACTGTGGCGATTTTCGGCGTCGGGCATGTTGGCTACGAGCTCGGCCGCATCCTCAGCAGGATGCCGATGACCCTCTATCTGGTGGATAGCCGCGAGGAACAGCTCGCCGCCGCCCGGCTGGCCGACGTGACGTCCGGTGTGGCGGACGTGCACGCGGTACACACACCGGTTCCGGACTCGTTTCTTGGCGACCTGCCCCCGGGCGCCCACGCGTTCATCATGACCCATGACCACGCAGAGGACTTCCTGCTCTGTCACGCGGCCCTGCGCCGCCCGGACCTGGGAAGGGTGGGACTGATCGGCTCCCGTGCCAAATGGATCCGGTTCCGGCAAAAGCTGGCAGCGGAAGGGTTCGGCGAGACGGACATGGACCGGATTCAGTGCCCGATCGGGCTGCCGGAGGTCAGCGGGAAAGCGCCGGCGGTCATCGCTGTGAGCGCCGCGGCTGACCTGCTCCGGGCCCTACCGGGCGGCCGAAAAAGCTAGTCGGCCTTGAACCGGCGGACTCATGCGGAGCGGCGGCGTCCAAAGACCGGGAGCGCACGCAGCCACCCCGGGAAACCCGGCCGATCGGAGTCGGCCGGAATGTTGAAGTCCGGATCCGTTCCGCCTCCAAGAGGGAAATAGAACTCCTGGACTATGGGCGCCGCTGCCTCTGCTGGCGCCACCAGCGACGGGTCCTGCTGGTTCATCTGATCCTCCTTCAACTCGGAAACTGATTTTCCGTAAAGCGGAAAATAACTTTTGCTATACGAAAAGAATAGATTGCAGTTCCGCTGTCCGTCAACGGTTCCGAACACCCGCGGTCACAAACCGAATTTTCGCTTTGTGATGTACAGCACCGCCACGCTGAGCTATCGTGGATGTCAATTCGTGGCGCAGGTCACGTAACCTGGGAGCAGCAGGCAGGGTCGTAATGAGCTGGCATCAATTGATGTCGGCTCATTTTTGTGGGCCGACGGTACTGGAAACGCGCGGGAAACGCGCGCTTAATTTCTATGTGGAACCTTGGTCCCACGTACCTGAAGTTGGGAATCTGACCATGAGCAGCAATATCATCCTCGGCCACAACCAGTTCGGAAAGGCCGAAGTCCGGGTCGTGAAGATCACCCGCGACACTGACCGCCATGAAATCGAAGACCTGAACGTCACCTCACAGCTCCGCGGTGACTTCGAAGCAGCGCACCTCAAGGGCGACAACGCCCACGTGGTGCCCACGGACACCCAGAAGAACACCATTTATGCCTTCGCCCGGGAAGGCATCGGCTCCCCCGAAGCCCTGCTCCTGCGCCTGGGCGGGCACTTCACCTCCAGCTTTGACTGGGTCACCGGCGGCCGGTGGGAAGCAGAGTCCTACAGCTGGGACCGGATCCAGGCCCACGGCGCAGGACACGACCACTCCTTCGTGCGAAACGGCCAGGAAATCCGCACGGCTGTCCTGGTCCGCGACGGCGCCGCCACTCACCTGATCTCCGGCCTGAAGGACCTGACCGTCCTCAAAACCACCCAGTCGGGCTTTGTCGGCTACCCCAAGGACAAATACACCACGCTCCAGGAAACCACCGACCGCATCCTGGCCACCGATGTTTCCGCGCGCTGGCGCTTCAAGACCGGCACAGACTTCAGCAGCCTGGACTTCAACAAGAGCTACGAGGACATCAAGGGACTTCTGCTCGAAGGCTTTACGGAGAAGTACTCCCACGCACTGCAGCAGACACTGTTCGACATGGGCACCAAGGTCCTTGAAGCCCACAACGAGATCGACGAGATCAAGTTCTCCATGCCCAACAAGCACCACTTCCTGGTGGATCTTTCGCCGTTTGGCCTCGATAACCCGAACGAGGTCTTCTTCGCCGCCGACCGGCCCTACGGCCTGATCGAGGCCACGGTCCAGCGTGAGGACGCTGCACCCGCAGACATCGCCTGGTCCGGCATCGCCGGATTCTGCTGATTCATTTCCCGGTTTTCGCTCCCCACCTCCACCGCCGCTCCGTCCGGGTGATCGAGGCGGGGAGCGAAATCAGCCTCCCAAAATCCCCTTAAAAGCCAGACCACGTTAGCCAGACAAAGTCGTCTGCCACAAACCAGAAAGTCTGCCGTGAACCTCAAGAAAAAGTCCCCTAGCCAGGCCACAAAAGCCGGCCGCCAACCCTCCGATCGTCCGGAAGACCAGCGCCTTTCCATCGGCAGCAGCTTCGCCTACGGTTTCCAGCACGTCCTCACCATGTACGGCGGGATCATCGCTGTCCCGCTGATCGTCGGCCAGGCCGCCGGCCTCTCACCCGCGGACATCGGCGTGCTCATCGCGGCCGCCCTGTTCATGGGCGGTTTGGCCACCCTGCTGCAGACCATCGGCGTCCCGTTCTTCGGATCACAACTGCCGCTGGTCCAAGGTGTTTCGTTCGCCAGCGTCGCCACCATGGTGGCCATTGTCAGCGGCGGCGGCGGGCTGCCTTCCGTTTTTGGAGCGGTGATGGTTTCGGCGGCAATTGGTTTGCTGATCGCCCCGGTCTTTTCCAAGATCGTCAGGTTCTTCCCGCCGGTAGTGACCGGCACCGTCATTACCACCATCGGGCTGACCCTGATGCCGGTGGCCGCCAACTGGGCCATGGGCGGCAACAAGAAAGCCGAAGACTACGGGAGCATGGCCAATGTCGGCCTGGCCGCCGTCACCCTGGCACTCGTCCTGCTGCTGAGCAAAGTGGGCAGCGCCACCATTTCCCGCCTGTCCATCCTGCTGGCCATGGTGGTGGGCACCATCATCGCCGTGATCACGGGCATGGCGGACTTCTCCAAGGTGGGCGACGGCCCCATCGTCGCTTTCCCCACTCCGTTCCACCTGGGCGCCCCGACCTTTGAAATCGCGGCCATCATCTCGATGGTGATCGTAGTGCTGGTGATCCTGACCGAAACCATGGCAGACATCCTGGCCGTCGGCGAGATCGTGGGAACCCGCACGGACTCCAAGCGGATCGCGGCAGGCCTGCGGGCCGACATGGGCTCCAGCCTGATTGCCCCGGTGTTCGGCTCATTCACGCAAAGCGCGTTCGCGCAGAACGTCGGCCTGGTGGCGGTCACCAAGATCAAGAGCCGCTACGTGGTGGCCGCCGGCGGCGTGATCCTGGTACTGCTGGGACTGTTGCCGGTCCTGGGCCGCGTTGTCGCAGCCGTCCCCACCGCCGTCCTGGGCGGCGCCGGAATCATCCTGTTCGGCACAGTGGCGGCAAGTGGCATCAGGACCCTGGCCAAAGTGGAGTACCGGAACAACATGAACCTGATCATCGTTGCCGCTTCGATCGGCTTCGGCATGATCCCGATCGCCGCTCCCACGTTCTACGACAAGTTCCCCGCCTGGTTCGGCACCATCTTCCACTCCGGGATCAGTTCAGCCGCGGTCATGGCCATCCTGCTCAACCTGCTGTTCAACCATCTCAAAGCCGGTAATTCAGAAAACCAGTCCGTGTTCGTTGCCGGCACCGGCCGCGTGGTCCGGGAGGAGGACCTCAAATGCCTGGCCGACGGCGACCGCTACGAAGGCGGGAAACTGATCGACTGCGACGGCAAGGAGGTCCCCGTCCAATCTGGCGAGAAGGCGTCCGAACACTAGCACGACGTCCGTTAACGCCGGCGGCGGCCCACTCCCGGAAGGAGGAGCCGCCGTCGTCAGCGGGTTGGTAAAGCCGGTTTCTGCCGGCAGGAGTCAGTGGCGGTTGAGCTCGTCCGATATAGCCTGGGCCGCCTTGCGCAGGATCGGGACGGCGCGGTCGCCGAACGATTGGTCCACGCGGGACACCGGGCCCGAAACTGAAATAGCGGCGGGGGTAGGAGCGTTGGGCACGGCCATCGCAAAGCAACGGACACCGATCTCCTGTTCCTCCTCGTCGATGGAATAGCCCCGTTCCCGGATGAGCTTGAGGTCAGCCAGGAGCTCATCCACGTCACCGATGCTCTTGGCGGTAGGTGTCGGCATCCCGGCGCGGGCCACGATGCCGCGGACCACGTCGTCATCAAGCTGGGCCAAGATGGCTTTTCCGACGCCGGTCGCATGGGTATGGGCGCGGCGTCCCACCTCGGTGAACATCCGCATGGAATGCAGCGAGGGCACCTGGGCGACATAGATAACCATGTCCGAGTCCAGAACTGCCATGTTGGAGGTCTCCCCCAGCTGATCCACGAGGGACTTGAGCTCCGGCCGGGCCACTGCGCCCAACTGCTTGTTCGCTCCTTCGCCGAGCCGGATCAGCCGGGGACCGAGGGCGTAGCGACGGTTGGGCAGTTGGCGGATATAGCCCAGGGTGACCAGGGTGCGCAGGAGCCGGTGGATGGTGGGCAGCGGAAGATCAGTGGACGAGGAGAGTTCGCTGAGCGTCACGTCTCCACCTGCATCGGTAATCAGTTCCAACAGTTCAAAGACGCGCTCAACAGACTGCACGCCTCCGGTGGATTTTTCAGCCATGTGACTGTCTCCTGCGGCTCGGCTTCTGACAAATCTTATCCGCATCGTGAAAAGAATTGCCCTAGATCTCCCAAGATACCTCACCGGCAGATCCCAATGCGGCTAGGATCGACACCCTGCGGGCGCTTGTATTTCCACAAAGTAGATAATAATATCCATAATACGAAAACATTAGTCAGCAATACCGCCCATTCATGGGCCAGATCAGGAGGACTTCAATGGCGAATCCGAGCCCCGGAAATTCGATCACCCTGCGCGTTGAGGCGCCGTCCAGCTTCTCAGCCACCAGCGAGCTTGCGGCCGCGGTGGGAGCAGCAGGTGCAGCCATCACGGCACTGGACGTTACCGAGTCACACCACGAGACTCTGGTTGTGGACGTCACCTGCAACACCACGGACGACGACCACGCTGCCCGCGTTAAGGACGCCCTCAACGCGCTCGACGGCGTCACCGTTCGGAACGTCTCGGACCGCACCTTCCTCATGCACCTCGGCGGCAAGTTGGAAGTGGTGCCCAAGGTAGCCCTGCGGAACCGTGACGATCTTTCCCGCGCCTATACGCCCGGCGTCGCCCGCGTCTGCATGGCGATCGCGGAGGATCCGGCGATGGCCCGCAACCTGACCGTCAAGCGCAACACCATCGCGGTGGTAACTGACGGTTCGGCCGTCCTGGGCCTGGGCAACATCGGCCCCGCCGCCGCCCTGCCGGTGATGGAAGGCAAGGCTGCGCTGTTCAAGCAGTTCGCCAATGTGGACGCCTGGCCGGTGTGTTTGGACACCCAGGACACCGAAGAGATCATCAAGATCGTCAAAGCCCTCGCTCCCGTTTACGGCGGCGTGAACCTTGAGGACATCGCAGCCCCGCGCTGCTTCGAGATCGAGAACCGGCTGCGCGAGGAACTGGATATCCCGGTATTCCACGACGACCAGCACGGCACCGCGATCGTCACCCTGGCCGCGCTGGTCAATGCGCTGCGCGTGGTGGACAAGAAGCTCGGGGACGTGAAGATCGTGGTCTCGGGCGTGGGCGCCGCAGGCTCGGCCATCATCCAGCTCCTCAAGGCACAGGGCGCGCGGCACATCGTTGCCGCAGGCCGTTCCGGGGCCATCCATTCGGGCGAGACGTACGGCGATGAGCACCGCAGGTGGATCGCCGCCAACACCAACGAGGAGGGCTTCGCCGGCAGCCTGCACGAGGCCCTCAAGGGCGCTGACGTATTCATCGGCGTGAGCGCACCGCACGTGATCGGCGAGGAGCAGGTTGCCTCCATGGCCAAAGATTCCATTGTGTTCGCGATGGCCAACCCGACGCCGGAGATCGACCCCGTAGTTGCCGCCCGCCACGCTGCCGTGGTGGCCACCGGCCGGAGCGACTTCCCCAACCAGATCAACAACGTGCTGGCCTTCCCGGGATTCTTCCGCGGACTCCTGGACGCCGGCGCCGCCGACATCACGCCCCGGATGCTGGTGGCCGCTGCCGAGGCAATCGCCAACCGGGTGGCTGACGATGAGCTGAATGCGAGCTACATTATCCCCAGCGTCTTCGATCCCCATGTTGCCGCCGACGTCGCCAGTGCGGTGGCCGAGGCAGCCGGAAACGCAGCAGCTGGCCAGGATACAGCTCCGGCTTCCGACGCCGCCTTCGCCACCGCCTGATTTCACCGCCCGACTCGCAGCCAAGGAAAGGACCAGAAATGGCCATCACCGTCACAGACCCCCGGCCGATCGACCGTGCGGAGGAGATCCTCACCCCCCAGGCACTGGAGTTCGTCGAAGAGCTCCACCAGCGCTTCGCCGGCACCCGCAAAGAGCTGCTTGATGCCCGCCAGGTGAAGCGGCAGCAGGTGGCGGACACCGGCAAGCTCGACTTCCTGCCGGAGACAAAGGACGTGCGCGACGGCGACTGGCGGGTTGCACCCGCGCCCGCACCGTTGCAGGACCGCCGGGTCGAAATGACAGGCCCGGCCTCGCCCGCCAAAATGGCCATCAACGCCCTGAACTCCGGCGCCAAGGTGTGGCTGGCCGACCTGGAGGACGCCAGCACCCCCACCTGGGGCAACGTCGTCGACGCCATCCTGAACCTCCGCGATGCCGCACGGGGCACCCTCAGCTACACCTCGCCCGAAGGCAAGGAGTACACCCTGCGCACGGACGCCCCGCTGGCCGTGGTGGTGATGCGCCCTCGCGGCTGGCATCTGCCGGAGAAGCACGTGCTGATCGACGGCGAGCCCGCCGTGGGTGCGCTCGTGGACTTCGGCCTGCACTTCTTCCACGTGGCCAAGCAACTGATCCTCAACGGGCAGGGCCCGTACTACTACCTGCCCAAGATGGAGAGCCACCTCGAAGCCCGCCTCTGGAACGAGGTCTTCGTGTTTGCCCAGGACTTCCTTGGCATCCCGCAGGGCACCATCCGCGCCACCGTGCTGATCGAAACCATCCCGGCCGCGTTCGAAATGGACGAGATCCTCTACGAACTCCGGGACCATGCCTCAGGCCTGAACGCCGGCCGCTGGGACTACCTGTTCAGCATCATCAAGTACTTCCGCGATGCCGGCGAGGAGTTTGTACTCCCGGACCGTGCTTCGGTGGCCATGACCGCACCGTTCATGCGCGCCTACACGGAACTGCTGGTCAAGACGTGCCACAAGCGCGGCGCCTTTGCCATGGGCGGCATGGCCGCGGTGATCCCCAACCGCCGGCACCCCGAGGTTACCGAGGCGGCCTTCGCCAAGGTCCGCGCTGACAAGACCCGCGAGGCCAACGACGGGTTCGACGGTTCCTGGGTGGCGCACCCGGACCTCGTCCCCACATGCCAGGAAGTGTTCGACGCCGTGCTCGGCGAGCGCCCCAACCAGCTGGACAAACAGCGCCCCGAAGTTTCCGTCACAGCCGATCAACTCTTGGACATCGCCTCGGCGGACGGCCAGATCACCGAAGGCGGGCTGCGCCTGAACCTGTACGTTGCTGTCGCCTACACCGCCGTCTGGCTATCCGGAAACGGCGCTGTGGCCATCCACAACCTCATGGAGGACGCCGCCACCGCGGAAATCTCGCGTTCCCAGGTGTGGCAGCAGATCCGGAACAAGTCCGTCCTGGCCGATACCGGAAACACCGTCACCCGCGAGCTGGTGGAACGGATCCTGGGCGAGGAAACGGACCGCCTGCGCGTCGAATTCGGCGACGAAGCGTTCCGGCGCTACTACGGGCCTGCCAGCCAGTTGATCGCCGGGATCTGCCTGTCCGAGGACTACACGGACTTCCTCACCACCCCCGCCTACGAACTGGTGGGCTGAGGCGTGGCGGTACCCCCCACCCCTGCGCTGTCCGCAGCGGACACCGCGCACATTGATTCGCAGCTGGCCGCCACCGACCGGCTTCTGGAGCGGAACTACCCGGGCGATGACGGCTCCCGCCAGCCAGTCCACACCGTCTACGTCCCCGCTGACCGGTTTACGCCGTCGTTCGCCGCCGATTGGGGAGCCGAGGCACTGGCGACGGCGGCAGCCCACGGCGGTTTCGAACGCCTGGGTAGCCTGCTGGGCCAAGATGCCGATCTCTCCGCGGCAGTAGCCCCGCGAGTGGAAGCCAAGCTCGCCAGCGAGCCCATCGAGGACCTGCGCCTGGACTTCGAGGACGGCTTCGGGGACAGGGGCGACGACGCCGAGGACGCCGCCGCGGTTGCTGCAGCTTCCGCGGTGGCCAAGGCTGCCGCGGCCGGATCCGCTCCCCCGTTCATCGGGATCCGCTTCAAGTGCTTTGAGGCGGCCACCCGGGCCCGCGGCCTGCGGACCCTGGACCTGTTCGTTTCGGGCCTGGCCGCTGCCGGTGAGCTGCCGGAGGGGCTGGTCCTGACCCTTCCCAAGGTCACGACGGTGGCCCAGGTGCAGGCCATGGATTACGCGGTGTCCCGGCTGGAGGAAGTGCACTCGCTCCCGGCAGGGCGGCTCCGGTTCGAGGTACAGGTGGAAACCCCGCAGCTCATCTTGGGGGCGGAAGGAACGTCGCCGGTGGCTCAGCTGCCGCATGCTGTTCCAGGCCGGATCAGCGGACTGCACTACGGGACCTACGACTACTCGGCGTCACTGCAGATTTCCGCGGAATACCAGTCCATGGAACACCCAGTAGCGGACTTCGCCAAGGAAGTCATGCAACTGGCCGTCGCCGGCACAGGTATCCGGCTCTCCGACGGTTCCACGAACATCATCCCGGTGGGCGACGCCGTCGAGGATGCCTGGAGGCTGCACGGCCGGCTGGTGCGCCGTTCCCTGGAGCGTGGCTACTACCAGGGCTGGGACCTGCACCCGACCCAGCTGCCCAGCCGGTTCGCGGCGACGTACGCGTTCTACCGGCAGGGCCTCCCGGCGGCCGCCGCACGCCTGCGCAACTACGTGGAACGGACCGAAGGAGGCGTGATGGACGAGCCAGCCACCGCCCGTGCCTTGGCGGCGTTTGTGCTGCGCGGCGTTCAGTGCGGCGCCGTCGGCGCTGATGAAGTCCAGGCGTTGGCCACCCTTGGCATTCCGCAACTGACAGCCCTGGCGCATCCCCGCCTGGCACAGTCCACCTCGAAGTAAGGATCCACTGATGGGCAAGTACTACTACCCCCAGGGCGGCCTGCCGCCGCAGACCCACCTCACCACGGAACGGGCCATCGTCACGGAGGCCTACACGGTCATCCCCAAGGGCGTTATGACGGACATTGTGACCAGCAACCTGCCGGGTTTCGCCAAGACCCGGTCCTGGATCATTGCCCGCCCGATCTCCGGCTTTGCCACTACCTTCTCGCAGCTGATCGTGGAGATCGGCCCGGGCGGCGGCGCCCCCAAGGCAGAGTTCGAAGCGGGTGTTGAAGGCGTCATCTTTGTCACCAAGGGCAAGGTCAACCTGACCGTCGACGGCGAACTGCACCAGCTGGATGAGGGTGGCTACGCCTACCTGGCCGCCGGTGCCATGTGGGGGCTGGAGAACGTCTCTGACGACATCGTGTCCTTCCACTGGATCCGCAAGGCCTACGAGCGGCTTGAGGGGTACGAAGCCAAATCCTTTGTGACCAGCGACGCCGAGGTTGAAGCCGGCGCGATGCCGGACACCGACGGCGTCTGGAAGACCACGCGCTTCGCGGACCCCAACGATCTGGCCCACGACATGCATGTGAATATCGTGACCTTCCAGCCGGGCGGCGTGATCCCGTTCCCGGAGACGCACGTGATGGAGCACGGCCTGTACGTCCTGGAGGGCAAGGCCATGTACCTGCTCAACAACGACTGGGTGGAGGTTGAGGCCGGCGACTTCATGTGGCTGCGCGCCTTCTGCCCGCAGGCCTGCTACGCCGGCGGCCCGAACCCGGGTTCCGCCGTCGACCCCCTTTATTGCGCTTGCGTGCCCTTGACTCCCGCGCCCACCTTCTCTAGACTTTTCATAAAGCAGAATCTAATTTCCACAAAGCGGAAAATACAAAACGACGCAAACGGGAATTTGGATCAAGCCCCTCCTCGGAAGGACCTACGATGACGTACACAGTGAACTGCTCCATCCTCCTCACGGAGCTTCCCCTGCTCGAGCGCCCCGCAGCCGCGAAAGCAGCCGGTTTTGACGCCGTCGAGTTCTGGTGGCCCTTCGAGACATCCGTCCCCGCAGACGCCGAGGTCACCGCATTTGAGAACGCCATCAGGGACGCGGGGGTGCAGCTCACAGGCTTGAACTTCAACGCCGGCAACATGCCCGGCGGCGACCGTGGCCTGGTTTCCTGGAAGGGCCGCTGCGCCGAGTTCAAGGACAATATCGACGTCGTCGCCGGCATCGGCGAGCGCCTGGGCTGCAAGGCCTTCAACGCCCTCTACGGCAACCGGCAGGACGAGTTCACCCCCGAGGAGCAGGACGAGCTCGCCGTCAACAACCTGGCGGCAGCAGCCGAAGGCGTCGCCCGGATCGGCGGCACCGTCCTCCTGGAACCGGTCAGCGGCGCACCCAAGTATCCGCTCCTCACGGCTGACGACGCACTCAAGGTCATCGCCCGCGTCAAGGAAGAGGCCGGCGTCGGCAACATCAAGCTCCTCGCCGACTTCTACCACTTGTCCGTCAACAGTGATGACGTCGAATCCGTCATCGAAAACCACACCAAGGACTTCGGCCACATCCAGATCGCGGACAACCCCGGCCGCGGCGCTCCCGGCACGGGCACCCTCCCGCTCGGCGAATGGATCGCCCGCAGCCGCGAACTGGGCTACGACGGCTACATCGGCCTCGAGTACAAGGAACCGCAGGAAACGGCCTTCAGCTGGGCCATCCGCCAGCGCGCCTCCAAGTAAACGCACCACCACAGACTTCAGAAAGAGAACCATCATGAGCAACGTTGCAGTCATCGGACTCGGAATCATGGGCCTGCCCATGGCCATCAACCTGGTCAAGGCCGGCCACACCGTCACCGGCTTTAACCGCAGCCAGGACAAGATCGACAAGCTGGTCTCCGAAGGCGGCAAGGGTGCCACGAGCATCGCGGACGCCGTCAAGGATGCCGACGTCGTCATCACCATGGTGCCGGACTCCCCCGACGTTGAGGGCGTCGTCAGCGGCAAGGACGGGGTCTTCGCCAACGCCAAGCAGGGCACCTTGTGGATCGACGCGTCCAGCATCCGCCCGGACGTCGCCAAGCGCCTCGCCGAGGACGCCGTCGCAGCCGGCATCCGCCCCCTTGACGCCCCTGTCTCCGGCGGCGAACAGGGCGCCCTCGACGCCGCCCTCTCCATCATGGTCGGCGGCGACAAGAACGACTTCGAGGCAGCACAGGACGTCCTCAACGCCGTGGGCAAGACCATCGTCCACGTCGGTCCCTCCGGTTCCGGCCAGACCGTCAAGGCTGCCAACCAGCTGATCGTCGCGGTCAACATCGAGGTCCTCGGCGAGGCCATCGCCTTCCTCGAGGCCTACGGCGTGGACACCGACGCCGCGCTCAAGGTCCTGGGCGGCGGCCTCGCGGGATCCAAGGTCCTCGACCAGAAGGGCCAGAAGATGCTCGACCGCAACTTCGACCCCGGCTTCCGGCTGGCGCTGCACCACAAGGACCTCGGCATTGTCACCTCCGCCGCCCGCGAAGCCAACGTCGCCGTCCCCCTCGGCGCCGTCGTCGCACAGCTCGTCGCCGCCACCGTCAACCAGGGCGACGGCGGGTTGGACCACTCGGGCCTCTTCAAGCAGGTCCTCCAGCTCAGCGGCCGGAAGTAACCCCGGCTCTTAGGCACACCCTTTTTATTGCCCTGACCACCAGGGCTTCCTTCAGCACGCCAAAAACAGACTTTCAAGCCTTCAAGGAGCACCCCATGAGCAAGATGCGTACCGTTGATGCAGCGGTGGCCATCCTGGAAAAGGAAGGCGCCATCGAGGCGTTCGGCCTGCCAGGCGCTGCCATCAACCCCTTCTATTCCGCAATGCGCGCCCACGGCGGCATCCGCCACACCCTGGCCCGCCACGTCGAAGGCGCCAGCCACATGGCCGATGGCTTCAGCCGGGCCAAGGACGGCAACATCGGCATCTGCATCGGCACCTCCGGCCCCGCCGGAACCGACATGATCACCGGGCTGTACGCCGCGTGGGCAGATTCCATCCCCATGCTCTGCATCACCGGCCAGGCGCCGGTGGCCAAGCTGCACAAGGAAGACTTCCAGGCCGTGGACATCCAGACAATCGCTGCCCCGGTCACCAAAATGGCCATGACCATCATGGAACCGGGCCAGATTCCGGGCGCCTTCCAGAAGGCCTTCCAGCTTATGCGCTCCGGCCGCCCCGGCCCCGTGCTGCTCGACCTGCCCATCGACGTGCAGCTGGCGGAGATCGAATTCGACATCGACACCTACGAGCCCCTCCCCGTCGAGAAGCCCAAGGCCTCCCGCAAGCAGCTGGAAAAGGCCCTGGACATGCTCCTCGCCGCCAGGCACCCGCTGATCGTGGCCGGCGGCGGCATCATCAACGCCGGCGCCTCCGCACAGCTGGTGGAACTGGCCGAGACCCTGAACGTTCCGGTCATCCCCACCCTGATGGGCTGGGGCACCATCCCGGACGACCACCGGCTCATGGCCGGCATGGTGGGCCTGCAGACCTCCCACCGATACGGCAACGAGAACTACCTGCAGAGCGACTTCGTGATCGGCATCGGCAACCGCTGGGCCAACCGCCACACCGGCGGCCTGGACACCTACACCGCTGGCCGCACGTTCGTGCACATCGACATCGAGCCCACCCAGATCGGCCGGGTGTTCTCACCGGACCTGGGCATCGCGTCCGACGCCGGTGCGGCGCTGGCCGGGCTGGTTGAACTCGCCAAAGAGCGCAAGGCGGCCGGGTCCCTGCCGGACTACGCCGCGTGGGTTGCCGAGTGCGCGGACCGCAAGGCCTCCCTGCACCGCAAGACCCACTTCGACAACATCCCCATCAAGCCGCAGCGCGTGTATGAGGAGATGAACAAGTCCTTCGGCCGCGACACCACCTACGTGTCCACCATCGGCCTGTCCCAGATCGCCGGCGCCCAGATGCTGCACGTGTTCGGCCCGCGCAAGTGGATCAACGCCGGCCAGGCAGGACCCCTGGGCTGGACCGCCCCGGCCGCCCTCGGCGTCGCACGCTCCAACCCGGACCAGACAGTGGTGGCCCTCTCCGGCGACTACGACTTCCAGTTCATGATCGAGGAACTGGCCGTAGGCGCACAGTTCAACCTGCCGTACATCCACGTGGTGGTGAACAACTCCTACCTGGGCCTGATCCGGCAGTCGCAACGCGGGTTCAACATGGAGCAGAACGTGTCCCTGGCGTTCGAGAACATCAACAGCGCGCACCTGTCCGAGGACACCCGCGGCTACGGCGTGGACCACCTGAAGGTGGCCGAAGGCCTGGGCTGCAAGGCCGTCCGCGTTGAAGACCCCAACGATCTTGCCGCGGCGTTCGACAAGGCCAAGGCCCTGATGGGCGAGTTCCAGGTTCCCGTGGTGGTGGAAGTGATCCTGGAAAAGGTCACCAACATCTCCATGGGCGTGGAAATCAACGCCGTGAACGAGTTCGAGGAACTGGCCGAGACCGCTGCCGACGCTCCCACCGCCATCCTGGCACTGCAGGCCTAACCATGCGCATCGTGATCGCCCCGGACAAGTTCAAGGGATCGCTGTCAGCTCCGGAGGTGTGCAGCCACCTGGAAAAGGGCCTGCAGCGTGGGGCCGGCGGCAACCTTGAGGTTGTCCGGATTCCGGTGGCCGACGGCGGCGAGGGCAGCCTCGACGCCGCCGTCGGCTCCGGTTTCACCCGCCGGAACGCCACCGTCACCGGGCCCACGGGCCGGCCGGTCCAGGCCGACTTCGCGGTCCGCGGCCGGGAGGCAGTGATCGAAATGGCCGCAGCTTCCGGGCTCGCACTGCTCCCCGGCGGCCCGAGCCCGGACACCGCCAACGGCGCAACCAGCCTCGGCACCGGCGAACTGATCCGTGCCGCACTGGATCTGGGCTGCCGCCAGATCATCCTCGGCGTGGGCGGCAGTGCGAACACCGACGGCGGCGCCGGCCTCCTACAGGGGCTCGGCGCCAGGTTCCTGGACGCCAACGGCAACGAGCTGCCCGCCGGCGGCGCACCCCTGGCCGGCCTGGACACCATCGACTTCACCGGGTTTGAACCCCGGCTGAAGGACACACGCTTTGTACTGGCGTCCGACGTCGATAATCCCCTGCTGGGCCCCCAGGGTGCCGCGTCGATTTTCGGCCCGCAGAAGGGCGCCACACAACAGGACGTCGGCATGCTCGACGCCGCCCTGGCCAGGTTTGTCGAAGTCCTGGCCAGGGAAATCGGTCACCGCGCCATCAAGGCAGCCGAAGCCCTGGGAGCCGGGGCAGCGGGCGGTGTGGGCTACGCAGCCATCGCCGTGCTGGCCGCGAGCCGCCGCCCGGGTATCGACGTCGTACTTGAATTCACTGGGCTCGCCGACCGGCTGGCCGGCGCAGACCTGGTGATCACCGGCGAAGGCAGCCTCGACGAACAAAGTCTTCTGGGCAAAACACCCATGGGCGTCGCCCGCGCGGCAGCCGCAGCGGGAGTGCCCGTGGTGGCTGTCTGCGGGCACACCACCTTGGCGCGGCAAGAGCTCGCCGCCGCCGGCTTCCGGGAGACCTACGCTTTAACTGAACTCGATAGCAACGTAGAGACCTGTATCGCGGAAGCCGGCCGGCTTCTGGAGCAGGTGGGAACACGGATCGGCGCAGGGCTGGCGGCTACCCCGCGAGCATGGACCGTTCACACACAGGAGGATCTCCATGTCTGAAGAACGCTTTGACCTTGTCATCCGGGGCCAGCGGGTCCTCACCACGGCCGGCATCACGGCCCGTGAAGTGGGGGTCCGCGGCGGGAAGATCGTGGCCATCGAACCCTTCGGCAACGGCCTCGCCGGCGCTGAAGTGATCGAGCTCGCCGACGACGAGACCCTCATCCCCGGCCTGGTGGACACGCACGTCCATGTCAACGAGCCCGGCCGCACCGAGTGGGAGGGTTTCGCCTCTGCTACGCGCGCCGCGGCAGCGGGCGGCGTGACCACCATCATCGACATGCCGCTCAACTCCGTCCCGCCCACCACCACCGTGGAAAACCTCAAGCTCAAGCGCGAGGTGGCCGAGGACCAGGCATTCATTGACGTCGGGTTCTGGGGCGGCGCCATCCCCGGGAACAAGTCGGACCTGCGCCCCCTGCACGACGAGGGCGTGTTCGGCTTCAAGTGCTTCCTGCTGCACTCCGGCGTGGACGAGTTCCCGCACCTGGACGCGGACGAGATGGAAGCGGACATGGCCGAGCTGAAGTCCTTCGACTCGCTCATGATCGTCCATGCGGAGGACTCGCACGCGATCGACCGCGCACCCCACCCCGGCGGCGACCATTACGAAACCTTCCTGGCCTCCCGCCCGCGCGGGGCAGAGAACAAGGCCATCGCTGAGGTCATCGAACGGGCCCGCTGGACCGGTGCCCGCGCGCACATCCTGCACCTTTCGTCGTCGGACGCTTTGCCCATGATTGCCAGTGCAAAGCGCGACGGCGTGAAACTCACCGTGGAGACGTGCCCGCACTACCTGACGCTCATGGCGGAGGAGATCCCGGACGGCGCCACAGCCTACAAGTGCTGCCCGCCCATCCGCGAGGCGTCCAACCGTGAACTGCTGTGGCAGGGCCTGCAGGAGGGCACGATCGACTGCATCGTCTCGGACCACTCCCCGTCCACGCTGGACCTGAAAGACCTGGAAAACGGCGACTTCGCCGTGGCCTGGGGCGGGGTGTCATCGCTCCAGCTGGGCCTGTCACTGATCTGGACGGAAGCGCGGCACCGCGGGATCCCGCTGGAGAAGGTGGTGTCTTGGATGGCAGAAGGGCCTGCAGCACTGGCCCGCCTGCAGAACAAAGGCCAACTGGCGCTCGGTTACGATGCCGATTTCTCCATCTTCGCGCCGGACGAAGCCTTCGTGGTGGACGTGTCCAAGCTCAAGCACAAGAATCCGATCACCCCTTACGACGGCAAGGCGCTCTCCGGAGTTGTCCGCAAAACCTTCCTCCGCGGAAGTGTGGTGGACGGGCTGACCGCCACCGGCAAGCTGATCCGCCGAGGCGGAGTCTAAGGACGCGCCATGGCAGTGGAAGTGCACCATCCAAGGGCGGCGGCCGGTTCCGGGCTTGTCCCGCAAAGGGCTGCTGCCCGAGGCCTGGCCGTATGGCTCGTCCCACAGGAAGGCACCAGCCCGGAAGTACTCGCCCGCGCCGCCCAACTGGTGCTGGAACGCGCCCACCAATCTGCTCCGGAGGCGGAAGTCCACTGGCCCGCCGCCGGAGCGTCCAACACCGCGCCCAAAATCGCGGCCGACGGCGGCACCCGGCTGCCGCCGTCGGCGGGCCCTGTCAGCCGGGTGGCCGTTGACCTTGCCGCCGACCAGATGCTGCTGGACGGCCACCCCGTGCCACTGACCGGCGTGGAGTTCAAGGTGCTCCGATACCTGGTGACACACCTGTCCCGCACTGTGGGCAGGCGGGAACTCCAGCAGTTTCTGGACTCCTTTGAAAACCCGGGTGCTTCGGCCCGGTCCATCGACGTCTATGTTGGCCGGATCCGCCGGAAGCTTGGCAATGCCCGCCATGCAGTGGCCACCGTCCGGGGCGGGGGCTACCAATTCGTGCCCGGACCTGGCAGCACCGTCCGCGGACCAGCCGAGTACTGCATCTAGCCAGTCCCGTACATCCATACACTGACCGCCGGCCACGGCGGTCACCTCACAAGTCAAGGATTCCAACATGACCCAGAAACTCCTCGCCGGAAACCAAGCCCCCGATTTCGCCCTGCTCAACGCCGACGGCCAGAAGGTCTCCCTCGCCGACTACCGCGGGCGAAACGTCATTGTGTATTTTTACCCGGAAGCCGCCACGCCCGGCTGCACCACCGAGGCGTGCGACTTCCGCGACAGCCTCGCCAGCCTGCAGTCTTCCGGCTACGAGGTCCTGGGCATATCTCCGGACTCGCCTGAGAAGTTGGCGGCGTTTACCGGCGACTTTGCCCTCACGTTTCCCTTGCTCTCCGACGAGGACCACACCGTGGCGCTGGCATACGGCGCCTGGGGCGAAAAACTTGTGGACGGCGAAGTGGTCGACGGCCTGGTCCGTTCCACCGTGGCGCTCGACGGCGAAGGCAAAGTCACGCTTGCGCACTACCAGGTCAAGGCCCAGGGCCACGTCGCAGCGCTCAAGGCGGAACTCGGCGTCTGATCCTCCTGCGCCGCCCCGCCTCCTCTGGCGTCGCCGTTCTACGCTGTGCGGAGCCGGCCGAGGCAGTAGTCCTTCGCGAAGTGCCGGACTTTTCGCGGCAGCCGTGGATACATCAGCGCGGACCAGCGGGTGGTGAGGTCGAACAGGCGGCTGTGGCGCTCGCTCCAGGGCAGCCCATACCCGCGCCGGAGGTGGTCGGGCAGAAGGCCGGCGGTGATGAAGCGGATCAGCGGCATGCTCATCCGGAGCCACAGCGGGCCGGTTGGCGGGTAGAGCAGATCGCGGCCTACACGGACAGCAACGCCGTCCAGCTCAAGGGATTGGACGCGTGGATACCAGTACGTCCAGAAGGCTGCCCTGTCGGCCGGCCAAAGACCCGCCGGCAGCTGCAGGGCGGTACCGAGCTTGGCGTAGTCCTGGTACATCAACTCGGCGGGCTCATCATCCAGCGGGCCGTAGATTTTGTCGTAGATAGTCACCGCCGTGTCGTAGAGCGTGGCCACCACCCACAGCTGGGCCTGCGCGTCGAAAGCGCTGTAGCCGTGGGAGCCCGCTCCGGGCTTGCGGCGCACGGGGCCATGCGCTTTGTTCACGCTGCGGCGAACCGCTGCAACCTGGTCCTCGGTGCCGTACCTCACCGCGTAAACGTAGGTGATGGTGGCCCGGAACCGGTCAAACGGCCGGGCAACAAAGTCGCTGTGCTCGGCCACGCCGTGGCCCACCGCGGGATTCGCGATCTGCAGCAAAATGGCGCGCCCGGCCCCTGCGAGCAGAACGCCTTCCGCTCCGATGTCTGCCACGTTGCGCACCATCACCACACGATACCGACAATCCCCGCGGGCGAAAACAGAGGCCAACGTCCCGGTGCGTGGCGGATATCAGAATTCCCCAGAGCCACCGGAACATTGGCGTAGGTGTCAGAGGCCGTGATTCGTGAGTGCTTTCACCACTTGATCGACTGTCGGTGCACCCGCGTAGCCGCCGGTCGTACGGTAAATCCGACACGCGAGATCACTGCTTGGCGCACCGTCGGGAAAGATGTCTGCCCCGTCTGCGGTGATCGTGGGCGAGCCGGCGAATCCGGTCCCGACCGTATCTGCTGGCGATTTGATGAGCCGCGTGTGGACGGTGACGCCTCGTTGCCCCATGGTGGCCAGGGCCGTTTCCACGTGCTCGAGCGCTTTCGCCGTGTTGGGGCAGTCGTCAATGTGGAGCAGTTCTATCCTCATAGGATCAGTTTCCCGTCCGGTCCAGTGCCGGATCCGCAGCCCTCGCAGCAACCGTCACCCTCGCCGTCGGGCCGTGTCCCGGCAAGCGGCACGGTGCAGCAGATGTCGCCTTTCCAAGCGTTGATGCCTTCCCGGACGGCGATCCCGGCGATGACCAGTGCGGCGCCGGCATCTGCCCACCACCAGCCCAGGGTGCTGTTCAGAACGAGGCCGATCAGGAGAACTGCAGAGAGGTACGTGCACAGCAGCGTCTGTTTGGAATCTGCCACCGCTGTCTTGGATCCGAGCTCCCGTCCGGCCCGACGCTGAAGCCAGGACAACACAGGCATGATGGCCAGACTCAGGGCCGCGATGACGATGCCCGGGGTGGAATGCTGTGCCTCGCCGCCTCCGGCCAGCGACCTGACGGAGTCCACGGACACAAAGAGTGCCAAGGCGAAGAAAGAGACCGCGATGATCCGCAGGGTCAGGTGTTCGCGCCGTTCCGGGTCCTTGGCGGAGAACTGCCAGGACAGGGCGACGGCGGAGGTGACTTCGATCACCGAGTCCAGTCCGAAGCCGATGAGCGCGGAGGAGTCCGCCACGTTTCCCGCCCAGAGCGCAGCGACCACCTCGATGATGTTGTAGGTAATCGTCGCGGCCGCGAACAGCCGGATCCGTCGGGCAAGGGTGGCACGGCGGACGGCTGAAGGTGCAGGCTGAATTGTGGTGCTCATACCAGGCACGTCCCGTCCGGGGCGCAGCAGGCCTGGTCAACGGCCAGCACTACACCGAGCAGGTCCGTGATGGCGTGTCCCAACCGGGCATCGGCGAGCTCATACCGGGTCCGCCGGCCGTCCGGGACAGCCACCACCAAGCCGCAGCCCCGAAGGCACGTCAGGTGGTTGGACATGCTCTGCCGCGAGACCCCGAGGGAATCAGCCAGGTCCGAAGGGTAAGCGGCCGCATCCGCCAAGGCCAGCAGAATCCGTGCCCGGGTGGGGTCAGAGACCGCATAGCCGAATCTTGCCAGCACGGGGGCATGCGTGAGCGTTTCCATAAAGCAATAATACATCAGCCGATGTATCCATCCAACGGTGTATTTAACGTGGAGACACCGGCGAAACCAGGGCGCTCATGGGACTGTGCCCCCACCTCAGCGAGCGGACGACGGCGGAACGCGCCGCCGTCGTCCGCTCAGTCCGCAACGGCTTTGGTCGCCCCGGCATAGGACCAGATGGTTCCCGTCATCAGGCCCAGCATGATGATTCCGAGGATGCCGTGGGGCCACTGCCAGCCAACGCCGAACAGGCCGGTGAACCCGTCCACAATCAGGATCACCGCGCCGGCGCCCAGGCCCACAAACGCGGCTCCGAGCATCAGCAGCATGAGTTTGCGTGGCACCCGGCGCCCCACTGCGGTAACGGTCGCCATGACGAGAACTACGCCCAGCAGGCCGGTGGCAACCCCCAACCATTGCGTCGTGGCCACGTCCATTACGTCGCGGGCGTAGCGCTCATGCTCCGCTGCGGAGACCACCGGGCCGCCGGGGAAACCCATCCTGCCCTGCGCGGCAAAGACAGCCTTGCCCGCGGCATACCCGAGGAATACAACTGCCATCGAGTACGCCGGCCACCGTACCTGGCGGCTGGCCCGGCCGACATCGTTCGCGTTTGATCCGGACGCTGCCGGTTCCCCAATACCCATAGCTACCAGTCTTGCCCACCGCGGCCACAGCCGCATCACCCGCAAGGGTGAGGCATTCCCGCCTCAGGGCCGCGGGAGCTGTGCGGCGATTCAGGGCCGCGGAAGCTGTTGCGGCGATGCGACGTATCCCCTGCGCTATCCTTCCCGGGCCGCAGCTGGGACTGCCAGCGGACCGAGTTCGGTCGCGTCCGGCGGATTGGCCCCCGGACGGGAGCAGGTGAGGGCTGCGGCGTGGTTGGCGTAGGCAGCGAGCGCCTGCAGATCCTCCACTGTCAGGGCGTGCAGCCGTGGCCGGCCTGCAGCTCCGAGCGCGGAGAGTTGGTCCAGGCCGGAGATGAGCGCGGCCATGAAGGAGTCCCCCGCCCCTACCGTGTCTGCCACGGCGACTGGTTCGGCTGCCAGCTCCACCCTCTCGTGGCGGGACAGGACGACCGGACCGGCGGCGCCGCGCGTCATGGCCACCACTGCCGGCCCGAGTTCCAGCCACGCCGAAAGGGTTTCCTCGGGCGTCCGGTCCGGGTATAGCCAGGCCAGGTCCTCGTCGCTGGCTTTGACGATGTCGCTGACGGACACGAAGCGCTCCGCCTGCGCGCGTGCCGCCGCCACATCCGGGCTGATCCCGGGCCGGCAATTCGGATCGTAGCTGATGCTCGCGTGCTCCCCCGCTGCTGCCAGGAGGGCGAGAGCGGCCTGGTCTCCGGGTGCAACCGCGGCCGCGACGGAGCCTGTGTGGACATGCTGGGAACGCTGCACGGCTTCAAGGGCTGGAAGGGCTGCCCCGTTGATGTCCCAGCTGATATTGAACGCGTAGGTGGCGGCGCCGTCGGCCCCCAGTGTGGCGGTGGCCGTCGACGTCGGTGCGCTGCCACCCCTGAGCGCCGCGACGCCGTTGGCGCTGAGATGGCCTTCGATCAAATCGCCGTAGGGGTCGTCGGCGTAGTGCGTCACCAGCGTGGTCGCCAGGCCGAGGCGGGCAGCGCCCACCGCCACGTTCAGCGGGCTCCCGCCCGGGTGCGCCTGCGTAGAAGCCCCCTGGGGAAGCCCCTCCCGGCGCGGGTCGCTGATGATGTCCACCAGCGATTCGCCGATGACGGTGATCATGGTCAACGGCCCGGGTAGACGACGGCCTTGAGCTGGCCCGCCTGCTTGCCGGCTTTCAGCGCTTCTTCCGACTCGGCGAGGGTGAACTTGCCGGTCACCAGGATGTCCAGGTCCACTTTTCCGTCGGCGATCAGTTGGATGGCCAGCGGCCAGGTGTTGGTGTAGCGGAAGACGCCCGAGAGCCAAATCTCCCGGTTCTGGATGTAGGAGACGGGCAGTTCGACGTCGTCCGCCCCGAGCCCCACCAGGATCACGCGGCCCGCGGGCCCCACAGCCTTGATCCCGGAACGGACGGCCTGCGGCGCGCCGGACGCGTCGATGAACGCATCGACGTCGAGCCCCTCCACACTGTCCGTTTTCGCGTTTAGGGCGTGCGTTGCCCCGTGCTGGAGGGCGAACGCGAGGCGGTCCTCGGCGATGTCGCTGATGTAGATTTCGGTAGCACCGAAGGCTCGGGCTGCCTGGGCGGCGATGATGCCGATGGGGCCGGCGCCGGCGATCAGGACCCGGCTGCCGGGCTTGATCTCCGCACGTTCGCAAGCCCAGAGGCCCACGGAGAGCGGTTCGATCAGGGCTGCCGCCTCGTCGCTGACGCTGTCCGGGATGTCGTAGGCGAAGTCGCTCTGGATGGTCACATACTCGGCGAAGGCACCGTCAATCGGCGGGGTGGCGTAGAACTCGATGTCCGGGCAGAGGTTGTAGCGCCCGGCTTTGCACTGCCTGCACTTGCGGCAGGGGCGCTGGGGTTCGACGGCGACCCGGTTGCCGATGCGGGCGGGATCAACGGCGCTTCCGACGGCGGCGATCCGCCCGGAGAGTTCGTGGCCGAGGATCAGCGGGTGGTCCACCACGTAAGGGCCGATCCGGCCGTGCTCGTAGTAGTGCACGTCGCTGCCGCAGACGCCGACGGCCGCGACCTGCACCAGGACCTGGTCGGCGTCGAGCTGCGGAACGGGCACGGTTTCCATGGCCATGTCTCCCTGGCTTTTGAGGATGTTGGCGCGCATGGTGGCGGGGATTTCAGGGCTGACGGCGGGGGCATGGGCGGTTGAGGTGGTCATTGGAGTACTCCTTCTATGAATTCGAAAGTGGGGTCCCAGCTATTTCGCTGGGTTTATTTCACCGCGCCGAGGGAGAGACCCTGGACGAGCTTGTCCTGGGCGGCGAAACCGGCGAACAGCACCGGCAGTGAGATAACGACGGCGGCGGCGCAGACTTTCGCCAGGAAGAGGCCCTGGCCGGAGACGAAGCCGGTGAGGAAGACCGGGGCGGTGCCTGCCACCACCCCGGTAAGGACCCGGGCGAGGAGCAGCTCGTTCCAGCTGAAGATGAAGCAGATCAGGGCGGTCGCGGCGATGCCGGGCATCGCAACGGGGGCCACCACTTTGCGAAGCGTCAACAGGAGCCCGGCGCCGTCGATCTGGGCGGCTTCCAGCATTTCCACCGGTACTTCGGCGAGGAAGGACCGCATCATCCAGACGGCGATGGGCAGGTTCATGGACGTGTACATCAGGATCAGGAACCAGATGTTGTCCAGGGCGCCGACGCTCCTGGCGAACAGGTAAAGCGGCAGGATCGCAGCCACTACCGGCATCATTTTGGTGGAGAGGAAGAAGAACATCACGTCGGTCCACTTCTTCACCGGCCGAATGGACAGCGCGTAGGCCGCCGGGATGGCCAGCACCAGGACCAGGACCGTGGACAGAATCGAGGCGGTGGCGGAGTTGATCAGCGACGGCCACGGGCTGACGCCGGACGTTTCCCCGAAGAATTCCCGGTACGCGTCCAGGGTGAGGTTCGCGGCGATGGACGGCGGATTCGTGGCTGCGTCAGTTTCAGAGTGGAAGGACGTCAGGATCATCCACACCACCGGGGAGGCGAACAGCAGGGCGAGAAGCCAGGCCCCGAGACCCGCCGCGGTGTTGTTGCGGGTGGGGTCCATGCGTGCCTTGCCGCGCTTACGGGTGCCGGTGTTTAGGGCGGTACGGCCAGCGGACGTATTGCGGGGTGCGGCCGGGGTGAGCGTGCTCATCGTGCTGCCTCTTTCTTGAAGAGCGAAAAGACGGTGCGGAGGGCGAAGGTGGCCACGATGATGGTGCCGATGACCACCACGACGCCGGCTGCGGAGGCCAGGCCGTATTCGTTGGCGAAGTAGAACGTCTGGTAAATGGCGTAGGGCAGGTTGGCTGTGCCCAGTCCGCCCGCAGTGAGGGTGAAGACGGCGTCGAAGTTCTGCACGATGTAGATCGCTCCAAGGAGGCCCCCCAGCTCCAGGTACTGGCGCAGGTGCGGCAGGGTGAGGTGCCGGAAGATCGCCCAGGGTGTGGCGCCATCCATCTGGGCGGCTTCGACGGTGTCCATGGGACGTGACTGCAGGCCGGCGAGCAGGATGAGCATCATGAAGGGGGTCCACTGCCAGACCAAGGACACGATGACGGCCATCATCGGCGCCTGGGACAGCAGGTCCAGCTGGGGCGCCGTGCCGCTGCCGAAGAGTGACCACACCCAGGTGAGGATGCCGTTGATCAGCCCATAGGTGGGGTTTAGCAGGGCATGCTTCCAGATCAGTGCCGCGGCGACGGGCACCACCAGGAACGGTGCGATCAGCAGGGTCCGGGCCAGTCCGCGGCCAATGAACTTCTTGTCCAGCAGCAGGGCCAGCCCCAGGCCGACGAGCAGGCTGATCAGGACCACGGAGACGGTGAGGAGGATGGTGGTGAAGATCGCCTGCCGCAGATCCGGGTCCATGAGGACCGTGGCGTAGTTCTCGAGGCCGGCGAATGCGGTCTTGTCAGGGCTCAGGCTGTTCCAGTTCAGGAACGAGATGATCAGTGTCACCACGAACGGAAGCTGGGTGACAACAATGAGGAAGATCAGGGCCGGAAGCAGCGGTGCGCGCCGGGCCCAGGCCAGGGCGCGTTCGCGCGACCGGGCGTTTCGTGTTGGTTTGGCTGCGTGGTATCCCGGGCGGGAGATGCGCGCCGTTGCGGTAGTCATGATGTTCTCCTGCGGTTCGGTTGTTGCTACTTGTACTTATTGCCGATTTTTTGGGCGGATTCCTGGCCCTTGGCCAGCGCATCCGCCACGGAGCCCTGGCCTGCAATGGCCGAACTCACACCCTGCGAGACGTTGGTGCCCAGGGCAGCGAACTCGGGAATGCCGACAAACTGGATGCCGACGGCCGGACGAGGCTGCGCGCCGGGGTTTTTCGGGTCGGCGTTCTCAATGGCGAAGCGTTCGGCCTCGAAGAACGGGGCCGCCTTCTGGAATTCGGCATTCTCATAGGTGGAGATGCGCTTGCCGGAGGGAACCTTCGCCCAGCCGAGCTTTGACGCCACGAGGGCCTCATACTCCTTCGAACTTGCCCAGGAGATGAATTTCCCGGCTGCGTCCTGCTTCTTGGAGGCCGCCTGCAGAGCCCAGGACCAGGTCCACAGCCAGCCGGAGGACTTGGTTTCCTTGACCGGCGCCTGGGCATAGCCGATCTTCCCCTTCACGGGTGACGAGTCGGCTTCCAAGGCGCCTGCGGCCGACGTGGCGTCGTACCACATGGCCACTTTGCTCTGGCTGAGGTTGTTCAGGCACTCGGTGAAGCCTGCCTGCGCGGCGCCTGCTTCACCGTGCTCGCGGACCAGTTTGGTGTAGAACTCGACGGCGGCGGTGAATTGCGGGCTGTTGACCTGCGCGTTCCAGTCTTTGTCGAACCAGGTGCCGCCGAAGGTGTTCACCACTGTGGTCAGGGGTGCGAAGACCTGGCCCCAGCCCGGCTGGCCCCGCAGGCAGATGCCCTTCATACCCGGGGCCGCGCCGTCGACCTTCGCGGCGATGTCTGCGACCTCATCCCAGGTGGGCTTCGCCGGCATGCTCAGGCCCTTTGCCTCCAGGATGTCCTTGCGGTACATCAGGAAGGACGATTCGCCGTAAAACGGTTCGCCGTAGAGCTTGCCGTCCGCACCGGTGAGGGAAGCGGTGTAGGCGGGCAGGATATCTTTCTGGTCAAACTTCGCGTCACTGGCCACGTGGTCCAGCGGTGCGAGCCAGCCGTTGGCGGAGTAGAACGGGATCTCGTAGTTGGACAGCGACGCGACGTCGTACTGGCCGGCCTGGCTGGAGAACTCCTGGCTGATCTTCGCGCGGACATCGTTCTCCGGCAGGATGGTGTAGTTGACCCGGATGCCGGTTTCCTTGGTGAAGTTATCAGCGGTGAGCCGCTGAAGGTCCTCCATTTGGGGGTTGTTCACCATCAAGACATTGATGCTGTTCGGGTCGCCTGCGGAGTTTCCGCCGCCGGCGCCCGCACAGGCCGATGCACTCAGGGCGATGCACAAAGCGCCGGCGGCGAGGGTCGCAGCACGCATTTTTGGGCGCATTAAGGACTCCTTTGTTCTTCAAGGGGTGTACAGCCTTCTGGCGTCGACTGCTTTATCGACGTTCTGGGCTGCAGGGGGCCGGTTATCGGAATTTCGATGAGCCGGTGCTGGTCTTCCTCAACTGTAGGGGTGTGGGATAGGGCACAACTAGCGCCGTCGTTGACAATTTCTGATACTTATTTTCTGCCCCCGTCTGGGACTTGCGCGCTAATCTGGGGGAAAGGCACTCAACGAGCTGTCCACATTTCATAGACCCCTAGGCATGGAGAACCAGCATGAGTACGGCAGTTCCCACCGACGGAGCTACGGCTCGCCTGGCCGAAAGGCTGTTGGGGATGCGTGCCAGCAGGGAGGTCATCCCGCCGGACCCTGACCATTCGGTCCGGTGGCACGAGCATGACTACCCCACCGCGGCGGCCCGCTGGAACTACCACCCCGAGTACGAGATCCACTTGATCCGGAAAGGCACCGGCAAGTTCATCGTTGGGGACCACATCGGCACCTTCGAGGCCGGGCATGTTTCCCTGGTGGGCTCCGGGCTGCCCCACGACTGGGTCAGCGACCTTGAGCCCGGCGAGGTCATTGAGGACAGGGACGCGCTCATCCAGTTCGATGGAAAGTGGGTGGAGCAGACTGCTGAGCTTGTTCCGGAGCTGGCCGAGGTCAAGCCCCTGTTGGAGCAGTCGGCGCGCGGGATCGAGTTCCTGGGACGGACTGCCGAGGCCGCGGCGGCTGCCATCGAAGCCATGGGAGTTTCCACCGGGCTGGCGAGGCTGCATCATCTCCTGGAGCTGTTCGCCGTGCTTTCGCGTGCGCCCGAAGAGGAGCGGCGCTACCTGGCGGAAGAATGGTTCAGGCCCCAGCTGGACGGCCAGGCTGCCGCCGTAGTGGATATCGTCCTCGAGTATGTCTTCAGCAACCATGCAGGCAGCGTGAAAATGTCCGAGGCGGCCGCCCTGGTGGGCATGCCCGAACCGACATTTTCGAAATACTTCAAACGCGCCACCGGGCAGAATTTCAGCGACCTGGTCCGTAAGCTTCGGCTCGCCCACGCCCGGCGCCTACTGGAGCACAGCGACAAAGCCATCTCCGACGTTTGCTACGAAGTCGGGTTTTCCAACCTGTCCAACTTCAACAGGCACTTCCTGAACGACGCCGGCGAAACGCCCCGGCAGTACCGGCAACGGACGCAGGGCTGAGCTGAGCGTCGCCGGACTCTCGCGGGCAGTGCAGGTGAGACAGACGACGGCGGGACCTCCCGCCGTCGTCCGTTGCAGTTGCAGTTATACCGCGCCGACGCCCAGCTCCCGGTTGACGGCGGGCATGATTTCGGTGGCGAGGAGCTCGATGGAGCGGGCGGTTTCCGCGAATGGCAGGCCGCCCAGGCCGATCTGCGCCATGTAGCGGGTGTTACCGAGCGTCTGCTGGATGACCAGGAGCTTCTCGATGATCTGCTGCGGGCTTCCCACCAGCAGTCCGCCGCCCGGATCGCTCCAGTCGTCGAACGTGGAGCGGGGGAAATGGTCCACGTTGCGCGGCATGTTCTGCTCGAAGTAGGCCTTGTAATGCGGGTAGAAGGTGTCGCGCGCCTGCTGGGACGTGGCCGCGGCATAGAAGTGACCGCCCACCCCGACCGGCAGGACGGCGGCATCGTGGCCCGCTTCGTCGGCACTCTGGCGGTACAGCTCGGCCAGGCGGCGGAAGCGCTCGGGGCCGGAGAGCAGGGCGATGAAGAGCGGGAGTCCAAGCCTGCCGGCCCGGGCGAAGCTGGCCGGCGTTCCGCCCACACCGACCCAGACGGGGAGCTTCTCCTGCAGGGGCCGGGGTGCAATGTCCATGCCGGGAATGCTTTGGGTGAGGCTGCCCTTCCAGTTCAGCACAGCGTTGTCGCGGAGTTCGAGGAGCATGCGCAGCTTCTCGTCGAACAGGCCGTCGTAGTCGGCGGTATCGTGGCCGAACAGCGGGTAGGACTCGATGAACGCGCCGCGGCCGGCAATGATCTCGGCCCGGCCGTCGGAGATGAGGTCCAAGGTGGCGAACTGTTCGAAGAGCCGCACGGGGTCCTGCGTGGACAGTACGGTCACGGCCGTGCTGAGCCGAAGGTTGGTGGTTTCCCGGGCGATGGCCGCAAGCACGATTTCCGGCGCCGAGAGGGCGAAGTCGTGGCGGTGGTGCTCGCCCAGGCCCATGAAGCCGAGGCCTGCCTGGTCCGCCAGTTTCGCGAGCTCGATAATCTCCTTCAGCCGCTGATGCGGTGATAGGGCGCTGCCAGTATCGCTGCGGGTTAGTTCGCCGAAAGTAAAGATGCCAAAGTCCATAATTGCTTGAACATTCAACTTTGCGGATTCATTCCCGAGGAAAGCGGACGACGGCGGGAGGCGCCGCCGTCGTCCGCTCCACCGCAGCGGTTAGCTGCTGAAGGGCACCTTTTCCCAGGTCAGGATGTCGCCGCCCTTTGAGCTGTTCGCCGCGACATGGAATTTGACGTAGTTGGTGGCGTTGGCCGATCCGTCCACGGTGATGCGCTGCAGCTGGTCGGCGGCGGCGTCCTGGCCGTAGACGGCCAGCCACGGTGAGCCGGCGGCGAGCGGCTGGTTATCGGCGTAGACGTGGCTGTCACCGTTGATGAGGTAAACGGGGCCGTCGAAGCGGTTGGTCTCGTCGATGATGGTCTGGACAATTCCGCGGAAGCCGGAGACTGTTTCGGGGTTGGCCCGGGCTGCGTCGAGCAGTGCCGGATCGAACATGTCAGCCTGGGTCATCAGGACCACCGCGCGGTCGTTGCGGCGCGTGGCGTCGCTGAAGGTGGCACGGATCTGCTCCAGGTCGGCCGCCGTCCGGTGCTCCACTTCGGCAAGCTGCTCAGGCGTGGCAGCCGTCTCGCCCAGGCCCGTCCACGGCTGGAGGGAGTTGTTGCTGCCCTCGACGTCCACCACGGAGAATGCCACGCGGTTCTGGGTGAAGCGGACGTTTTCAGGCAGGCCGAGGCCTGCCTGGGACTTCACCGGCATGGTCTCGCCGAGGGTCTTGCCTGGTTCGTTGAAGAAGATCTCGCGGAGCTTGTCCAGCCGCTCCAGCGGGTTGTATGCGCCGTTGTTGGTGCGGTGGCAGTCCACCCATTCGTTGTCTCCGGGGGTGTAGACCAGCGGGTGCTCGAAGGTATCGAATTCGGTGCGGATGTGCTGGAAGTACTCGTCCGAACAGACGGATGACCCGTTCTTGATGTCCCCCACGTGGGTGACGAACTTCAGGTCCGCGTCGGCGTTGATGTCCTTGATGTGTGCAGGGAACTTCGCGATTTCGGCGGCACCGTAAGGAATGTCGCCGATGACGCCGAAGCTGAACGCCTGATCAGCCGCGGGGACCTGGTCATTCGAGGGGGCCTGCTTATCCGAGACGACACTGACAGCGGGAACGCTGGCGGCGGAAGGAACAGCGGGCGCGGCGGCGAGTCCGGTCGCAGACATGAGTGCCACAAAGGCGGTGACGGCGCTTCTTACGAACACAGGGGTACTCCTCGGTCCAGTCAATGGCTGCTCAGGTGACCCGGGAACCCCCTGGTGTGCGCTGAGCGTGTGCCTTAAAAGGCTTCATGCTGCAGACAAACGTCCCGGGACCAGACGGTTTCGGGACCATGAACAGAAGCTGTCCTGGTGGCAGGCGGCCGGCGGAAGCCACCTGTAGCAAGCCGACGACGGCGGGAGGCGCCGGCGCCGTCCGCAACATCGCCGGGCATTATGCTGATCTGACCATCAATGGAGATGGACACTGCGGCACAAGGGGGAAATATTGGGATCGGATTCTGGTGACGAGGGCCTACCGCGGATCCGCCGTTCGCCCAGCGGGCGCGTTCCCCTGTGGGCGATTGACGAGGCACTCGGCAAGTTACAGCCTTCTGATCCTTGGCGGGCTTCCCCGGTTTCGGAGACCACAGCCAAAAGGACCGCACACCGAAAGAAGATTCGCGGACGACGGTGGAGGAAGCGGTTCGCCACCGTTCTGGGCATCGCTTTGGTAGTGGGTCTCTACTTCACGCCGGCACTTTTCGATCGGTACGTGCTACCCGCCGCGTTGCCGTACCTGCCGGGCGCCAAGGTTCCGCCACCTGGTTTTGAGGCGGCGTCCGCCCCGCTCGGTCTCCCGCCGGCTTCCAGCGGGTCGACCGCCTACGTCCTGCAAAAGTCGCCGGACCCCGGCCAGCCTTTTGTTGCCTACGACCCATGCCGCCCCGTGCACTACGTGGTCCGCCCTGACAATGCGCCGAAAGGAACCGAGCGGCTGATCGAACAGGCCGTGTCCATAGTTTCCGCCGCCTCCGGGCTGCAGTTTGTGTACGACGGGACCACTGCCGAAGCGCCGTCCAAAACGCGCGAAACGTTCCAGCCTGACCGCTACGGCAAGCAATGGGCCCCGGTGCTCATTGCATGGTCCACGCCCGAGGAATCGCCCGACCTGGCCGGGAAAGTCGCTGGAACCGGGGGCAGCTCGTACGCACATATCCCGGGAGAACCCTACGTTTTTGTCGCGGGCCAGGTAACGCTTGACGCACCGGGACTGACAGAAATCCTCGCCCGCGCCGACGGCTCCCTGCTGGTCCGCGCCATCATCATGCACGAACTCGCGCACGTGCTGGGGCTGGACCACGTCGATGACCCGACGCAACTGATGTATGAAGAGAACAGCGGGCAGTTCGATTTTGCCGCCGGCGACCGGGCTGGGCTCGCCCTGCTGGGAACGGGCGCGTGCGTGCCGCGGCTATAGCGCACGGTGGACCACGAGGCGCATGACGGCGAGAAGCCCTTCTCCGAGGCAGCGTCCAGGTACGCAATTGCTCGGGTGGGCAGGGCTTAGGCACGCAGCCGTCAGGTAGGCAATCGTCAGGTAGGCAATCGTCAGGCGAGGGAATGGAGGAACCTTTCCAGGCCTTCTTCTCCCAACGACAGCCCAACATGGACGAACTCCGGGTGACTGCCGAACCGACTACCCTTGGATTTTTCGTGCCCTGCTGATTGATTTTCCCGCCGTTCCGGCTGATTTCTCTGCCGGTCCGGCTGATTTCCCTGCCGTTCCGGTTGATTTCCCTGCCGTTCCGGTTGATTTCCCTGCTGTCTCGCCAAGGCGGGCCAGTGTGGTGGTTCCCAGTCCTGGTGTTCGCTTTGGTATCTTCGCCCTGAGGGTGAGATCCAGCCGGGTGGTTCGGTTTTGGTGGCTGGGGTGGGTTGCCAGGCACTGGTATGTCGCAGGCGGTGGTGTTTGGGGCAGGGCTGTCCGAGGTTCGAGACTCCGGTGGTGCCGCCCTTGGCCCAGGCGAGGATATGGTCGGCCTCGTTGTCCAGGGACTGGTTGGAGCAGCCCGGGAAGGGACACTTACCGTCCCGCAGCCGCAACCACTGCCGCATGGCCTTGGTGAGCCGGTAACTGGACCGCCCGATCTCCAGCGGAGCCCCGTCCCGCGGGTCAACCAGGACCCGGTAGAACGAATCTGCCCCGTTCGCCACGAGGTCACGGGCCATCGACGCCGGGATGGGCCCGTAACCGTCCAGCATTGCCGGCTCCTCGGTGGCGCCGAGCAGCGAGAACACCGGCACCGTCACGAGGACCTGGGCCCGCGGCGGCGGAACCTGCCCGGGATCGTATCCTTCCGGGCTCATGTTCTCGCCGTCGTCAGTGCTGAGTCCGGGGGTTCCGAGTCCGGGGGTTCCGAGTTCGTGAGCTCCGAGTTCGTGGGCTCCGCCGGTCAGGAGGGCGGCGGCCAATGCGTCCGCGCGGAGCTGGGTGAGGGTGCGGTTCTCGTCCGAGCCTTGCAAACCTCGAGCGATCGCGGTGGTGCGGTTCCAGATTGCGACCGCCTGGTCCGCGGGCAGATAGGCCGAGAGCCAGGCCATCCCGTCCTGGTCCGGGGTGTACTCGACCCGCCGGTCAAGGACCCCTTTGGCGTGGCGCTTCTCGATGCTCTCCGCGTGGTGGCGTTCGCGCCACGTGCGGGCCTTGTGCCGGAACCGCGACGCCGGCATCTCCCCGGCTGGACAACCACCGGCAGGGTCCGGCGCGTCCGGGTCCAGGAAGTGGGCCTCCAGCGCGGCGGCCCCGGCCCGGTCAAGGGTGGCGGCTTCGTCCGCCATGACCCGGGCATGCTGCCAGGAGATCGTACCGGACCCCAGGGCGGCCAGAGTCAACGGCAGTGTGCTGGTCAGGGCGTGGGAAACCCCCAGGAACGCACCGGCTGCCCGGTCACCGATCGTCAGGGCACACGCAACCTCCGCGGTTACTGCCATCTCCTGGGCCTGGACCGAAGCATCCGGAGGAGCCACCGCGCGGGCAACATCCGCGTACTTCATCGCAGCCCGGGCCTTCAGCCCCGCTACCTTCGCCTCCACCCCAGCGGTTCCGGAGAGGATTTCCAAACACATATCGCCCACACCACGCAACGGATCAGCCTCCGACGAAACTTCCGAACCCGACCCGGCAGCCCCATCCACTTCGGCATTGAGCACAGCAAGAGCGGCATCGATGTCCGCAAATGCCTTCGCCGCTGCTGCTTTCCCCATGCACCCATCATCGACGGAGGGTCTGACATTTAAGCGAAACCGCGAGTCGTACCGCCTCACGACGCCGGGACCTCCCGCCGTCGTCCATCTCCGGCACGTGCCGCACGCCTGCTGTGCGGCTAGCGTGGAAGCATGACGGAAAGCTATCGGTACGACGTCGAGATCCTGCATCTGCTGGTGTCCCCCGCGCACGCCTACTTCGGCCGCGCACGCGAGGGCGCGGCCGATGTCGCCACCGCGGATGCGGAAACTGTTGAGCTGGTGGCTGGCAAGGGGATCGTCGGTGACCGGTTTTTCGGGAAGGCAGCGCACATGGATGCCGCCGTCACGCTGATTTCCATCGAGGCTCTCGAAGCGATGGCGGCGGAACTTGTTGCTGCACCCTTCGATCCACTGCTGACCCGCCGCAATGTCGTTCTTCGCGGCGCCCACCTCGCCCCCTTGATCGGTGGCGACTTCGCGCTTGAATCGCGCGGGCAAGTGGTGCGGTTCAAGGCCGGCCGGCCCGCGAACCCCTGCGCGTGGATGGACCAGATGCTCGCCCCAGGCGCCCACAAGGCGATGCGGGGACGCGGTGGCGTGCGCTGCCAGCCGCTCTCCGACGGCATGCTGCACCGCGGCCCGGCAGTGCTGGTCAGTCCGGTGCCGCTGGAGCCCGAAAGGGCTGGCGAGGCCTCGATGCTAAGGGCGTCAAGGCTGCCTTAGGACGTCCGCAGCGCTGGAGATCCCGCTTCGGGAAGTTTTCCGGGACGGAAATCGGACGACGACGGGAGGTCCCGCCGTCGTCCGATGCCGTACTGCCGATCCCCTTACTTATTAATCCATTGACGGGGCACTGCTGAACTTGAATGGGGTTCAGCGGAGGTGGGGTTCTGCAGACTGTCAACGAACCTGGTGAGTTCCATGCGGAGTTTTCGCCATCCCAGAGAGTCCGCGGGAAAGGCGTTGGCCTGGGCATCACGGGCGGACTGCAGCAGGGTCCGGCCAGCGTCAGTGAGCCCAATAATGAATTGGCGCCGGTCCCGCGGATGGCGTGTCCTGGTGACCAACCCCGCACTGTAAAGCCGCTCCAGGACCCTGCCGATGGTCTGGCTTCTGACGTGGATAGCGGCGGCCAACTGTTCCTGGTTGAGGGGGCCGTTAGCGAGCCCGCCCATGGCAATGGCCGCGGCGCGGGTCAGTCCCAAAGGTGCCAGGGCCTCATCTTGGCGGCGCTGCAACAACCTCGCTGCCTGAACGAGGAGCCGGTATCCCTCCCGGACATCACTCTCTGAATTGCCATTCATCTGAACCGTCCTTGCCTCTGACGCTCACACGACGCAGTGACGTCGATGCTGTCTTTGCCTACGACGGCGGTGGACGCCGCAGGCGGATTACGCATGGTTCGCGCCACTACCATAAGCATGCTTATCATCCACTTGGCAAGCGCGCCTTCCCTTAGTGGCGGAAGGCCTCCTCTTCCCTCCCGAATTCCCCTCCGCCGAAAAGCCAGCCCTTGCAAAGTGGATGGCAAGTGTGCTTAGTATCGATTAGTAACCTTGCTTACTATTCGTTCCGAGCCGGCACTGCTGGCACTCTCGCCCGAGTGATCCATTGAGAACGTGATCCATCAAGAAAGAGAGCGACAATGACTGAGAACCAATGGCCCCAGACATCCCCGTCGACCCTCGACCAGTACGGCGAGCAGGCCCCGGCCATGCCTGCCGGAACGCCGAGTGGCTCCGCTTCAAAAACCGATGCGGCCAAGACAGAAGCTTCACAGGTGGCCAATCAGGCGGCTGGCGCGGCCCAGGACGTGGCACAAACCGCTAAGGCGGAGGCTGCCAATGTTGCCACCGAAGTAAAAACGAACGCCCGGGACCTCCTGCACCAGGCCAAGTCGGACCTCACCAGCCAAGCAGGCACACAGCAGCAGAAAGTGGCAGAGGGGATGCGCTCCATCTCCACGGAACTGCGTGCTATGGCGGATGCCTCCAATGAGCCTGGTGTGGCCTCGGATTTGGTGCGCCAGGCCGCCGATCGATCGCAGTCCGTGGCGTCGTGGCTTGACGGTCGGGACCCCGGATCCCTGTTGAACGAAGTCAAGTCCTTTGCCCGGCAGCGTCCCGGCACCTTCCTTCTCCTCGCTGCAGGCGCGGGCGTACTCGCAGGACGGCTGGGCCGTAGCCTGCAGGCCGGCGCCCCCGACTCGACCGGAACCACCCCCCGCCCGGCTGCGCAGCCGTCCGGCTACCCTGCGGCATATCCCTCCCCCGAACCGGCCGTAACGGCCGGTGTTGGTGAGCCGTTCTACGACGAATCAATCGCAGGCCGGACAGGTTTGACCGACGCCCCGTATGGCGAGCCCGCCTACAGTCAGCCAGCAAACGCTCAGCCGCCCTATGGCGAGCCAGCATTCGGTGAGCCGGCCTACGGTGAGCAAGCGCGGCCGGGAACGGTCGCGGATCCGTTCGCCGAAGGGGAAGGACGCCACCTGTGAGCAGCCAGATTCCGGAGCCTCCCCCCTCGGCGGCGCACGTGAAGGCGGATAACACCTCGTTGGGTGATCTGCTCGGTGAGGTCACGCGCGACCTCTCCACCCTGATGCGTCAGGAAGTCGAACTCGCCAAGGCCGAACTGAAGCAGTCCGCCACCAAAGCCGGCAAGGGCAGCGGCATGCTCGCCGGCGCCGGCATCGCCGGGCACTTCGTCCTGCTCTTCCTCTCAATCGCCCTCTGGTACGCCCTGGGCGAACTGATGGGACTCGGCTGGTCCGCCGTCGTCGTCGCCGTGCTCTGGGGCATCATCGCCGCCGTCCTGGCCTCCATCGGCCGGAAGGAACTCAAAGCGGTCAAGGGCCTGCCCCAGACCACCGAAACACTCTCAGAAATCCCCCCAACCCTGAAACCCGGTGAGGTAAAACGATGAGCGAGAACCCGGACGCAATCCGTTCAGACATTGAAGCAACCCGCGCCCGCCTGGGCACCAACGTKGACGCCGTGGCCGACAAAGTCACCCCGTCCAACATCGTCCACCGCCAAACCGACAAAGTCAGAGAAGCGGTGTTCGGAGTGAAGGAAAAAGTCATGGGMACCAACGACACCACMCCCGCCTACACCAACGCCTACACCGGCCAGCGCGCGGGCCAGGGACACAGTGCCGGGGATACCCTGCACAACGCCACCGACACCGTCTCGGCAAAATTCAGCGACGCAGGCCAGGCCATCGGCGACGCCCCGCACCAGGTCAAAGCCAAAACCCAGGGCAACCCCATGGCAGCAGGCCTGATCGCCTTCGGCGCCGGACTCCTGCTGTCCTCGCTGATCCCCGCCAGCGAAAAGGAACGCGAAGCAGCCGACGCCCTCAAGACCGCGGCCGAACCCATGACCACCGAGCTGACCGAGGCCGCCAAAGACATGGCCCAAGGCCTCAAGGAACCAGCCCGCGAAGCCATGGAAAACGTCAAGGCAACCGCCACCGACGCAGCCCAAAACGTCAAAGCCGAAGGCCAGGTAGCCGCCGCCGACGTCAAAGACCGCGCCACCGACGCCAAGGACAACGTCCAAAACACCTGATGCGGGCACCCGGCTCACGCCGGTTCCCCGCTTCAGTAAGCGACAAGACAGGCCGGTTCCGCCTCCCCGGTGGGACCGGCCCGTTCCTTGCCAACCCACATCCGAGAGGACACCCCATGGCCACTCAAGACGCCTCCGAAACCAGCACTGCCAAAGCTGGCCAGGCTCCAGCACCAGATGATTCCCGCAAACCAGACCGCCCTACAGATGTTACAAAGCCCTCCTGGAAGTTCATCGCCAAGAAGACACTCAGGGAGTTCTCGAAGGACCAGTGCCCCGACCTGGCCGCGGCACTTACCTACTACTCAGTGCTTTCGATCTTCCCGGCACTGTTGGCGCTGGTGTCCCTCCTCGGGATCTTCGGGGACCCGCAAAAGACCACCTCTGCCCTGCTCGACATCGTCCAGGGTTTTGCCCCCGGCCAGACCGTCGACACGATTCGCCCGGTGGTCCAGGACCTCGCCAGCTCCTCTGCCGCCGGCCTCACCTTCATCCTTGGCCTCCTCACCGCTATCTGGTCCGCCTCCGGCTACGTCGGTGCCTTTGGCCGGGCGATGAACAGGGTCTACGAGATCGATGAGGGCCGCGCGTTCGTGAAGCTGCGGGGCACCATGCTCGGCGTCACGGTCGTGAATTTGCTGATCGTCGTCGTCATCGCGGCGATGCTCGTGCTGAGCGGCCCTGTGGCGGAATCCGTCGGAAACCTGATCGGACTCGGCGGCGCCTTCCTGACCGTCTGGAACATCGCCAAGTGGCCAGTGATGCTGGCGCTGATCATCGTTGCGATCGCCATTCTCTACTACGCCACCCCGAACGTGAAGCAGCCGAAATTCCGCTGGATGAGCATGGGCTCGGCCATCGCCGTGGTGGTGTTCCTGCTGGCCTCGCTGGCCTTCGGCTTCTACGTGGCGTACTCCAACAGCTACAACAAGACCTACGGTGCAATCGGCGGTGTGATCGTCGCGTTGCTGTGGCTGTGGATCCTGAACATGTCCCTGCTTTTCGGAGCCGAGTTCGACGCCGAAACGGAGCGGGGACGGCAACTCCAGGCCGGGATTGAGGCTGAGGAAACCATCCAGCTGCCGCCGCGGGGGACCAAGAAGAGCGACAAACTGCAGAAGCAGGAAGAGGAAGACATCCGGCTCGGCCGCGAGCTGCGCGAGAAGTACAGCGCGGAGAACGGACAGGATGCAGACGGTCCCAGCGAGGACGGGGACTCGGGCCAGGACGGACCCGGGGTCCAGGCAGTAGGACGGCATCGCGACAGGGTCCGTGACAAAGTGCGTGACCGTGCCGCCGGAAACGACGCGGGCGAAAACACCACTGGGACCGGAAGCGGCCGGGGCTAGGCAGGACCCTCAAGATAGGAGAAAATTGTTTCTATAGATCCTTGTAAGTTTCCCGGCTGTCAGTGGTCCGGGGTTAAGCGGGGTCGGCGGCGAGGTGGCCTCTTCTGAGACCGAGGCCAGTCCCCCCAGTCGTCGTCGGCCCCCTGGATTGATGCGACCTCCCTCCCACGTAGCACCTGCATGTGATCCGGATCAGCCGTCCAGCGCGGTCAGCTGTTGAGCGCCGTCGCGGGATCCTGCGTGAGTGACAGCAGATAGGCGCCGAATCCCTGCGGTGCCCGGGCCTCGGTCCGGCCTGATGTCCTGACGCGGAGGGTGTCCGTGGACCATACGGCGGCCCCGTGCTGGCGAAGCCGCTCCACCAATGCCCGGTCCTCGTGCGAACGGAGCCGGGGAAACCCGCCCGCCAGCACGTAGGCGGAAGCCCGTACCCCTAAGTTGGCGCCGTGCACGTGGGCATGGTTTTCCCCCAAGCGGTGCCGGGCATGCCAGCGCCTCAGGAGCTCGCTTTCTGTCCCTTCCGGGTCGGGTTCCACGGTTCCCAGGACAGCGTCCGCCCCGCCGTCGGCCAGTTCCAGCTGGCGCAGCAGCCAATGCTCGGGAACACAGGAATCGGCGTCGGTATTGGCCAGCCAGAGTTGCGGCGAAGCGTACGGCAGGCCCTGTTCGTGGCTGGCCAGCAGGGCGGCGCGGTTACCTGCGCGCCGGCTTCCCCCCACGCTGCGGAACCGTACCTGCAAAGGACTGAAGCGGCGGTCCACCGCGGCCAGGTGTGCTGCAAATGCCGCGGAACCATCGGTACAGCTATCCAGCGCCAGGAGGACTGAAACGGCGGTGTCCGGCCGCTGGGCCTGCAAGGCGTTGGCAGCAGTACGTACGGCACCAAGGGCCCTTGGTAGGAGCTGTTCCTCGTTATGGACCGGAATCACCACGGCTACTTGGCGGATGCGCTCCATGTCACGTCCCCAACGCGCCGGGATCGCCGGGCGCCACCAGGGTTTCCAGCACAAAATCGCGTTCCTGGTACAGCCCTGCGGTGGGCCAGCGCAGCAGGTTTCTGGCCATCGTGTGCACCGAGTCGCCGTCGAGTTCCCACCCTGAAATGGGGTGCCGCCAGTGGCACAGCAGCAGCGTGCCGCCCGGGGCCATGGACGACTGGATCTGCTCCAGGAGCTGATTAAGCTCCGCTGGCGCAAGGTAATACCCCACTTCGGAGACCACTACCAGGTCGTAGCGGCCCTCGGGCCATTCAGCCGGCAGGGTCTGCTGGCGGGTGGTGACGCCGGGAAAGTGTGCAAGGCGCTGGGCGGCAAGTTTGAGGGCAGTGCTGCTAGCGTCAACGGCCAGGAGGCTGGCACACCTGCCGGCCAGCTCGGCGGTCAGGGTTCCGATTGAGCACCCGATCTCTAGTCCCGACTCGTAACTTTCCCGGGGCAGCAGGGCGAGCGTCAGGTTCCGCTTCCGGCGCTCGTACCAAAGGGTGGTGTAGTGCCACGGGTCCCCGGACTCCGAGTGCACTTCATCGAAGATCCGTTGCGCGTCCACGCTGGTGTGCGGCGCATAGGAAGCGGACTCCCTTCCGGCAGCGCCTCCGGGAGAGGTATGGTGCCAGGCGAACGTTTCAAAAGGGCGCCGGAAATGTTTGAGGAAGCCCTCACCAAGCAGCGCCTCGTCGCTGGCCCGCGCGGACAAGGGACGCGTCTGGCTGGTGTGCGCGCCCATGGCGGCTGTCTTGGTTGCCTGCTGTTCGGGGTCCAGGGGAAGCCGTGCCCAAGATCGCCAAGCGGGGTCTTCCGGCGAGGCCCACAACCAGTACCAGATGGGATATTCCAGCAGGGCGTGCCCGTCTTCGAGGGCGACTTGCGCGGCCGCGTGGCCGACGGCGTCATGGTCGGCGTGACCGTCCGCACGATACGGCGCCACAATTGCCAGCTGCTGCGGGTCGTCGTGGTGCCGGTTGATGGCCTCCCTCAGCTGCGCCGAGATTTCCGCTTTCTGTTCGGTGAGGCCGCCATCGGGCAGCCCAAGAAAACGCCAGTGCCCGGCCAGCCCCAGAATTTCCATCGCGGAGCCGAATTCCTCAAGCCGAACGGCTGCCAGCTGTTCGGGCGTCATGGTGGTGGAGTCCGGATGCGAGCGCTCGCCCGCGGTGCAGAGCAGCACGTCGACGTCGGCACCCAAGGAATGCAGCATCGACAGGAGGCCGCCCGCGCCGAGGGTTTCATCATCCGGGTGGGCGGCCAGCACCACGAACCGCATGGTGCCGAGCTCCTGCGGTCCGAGTGGCAGCTCAGCCAAAGCCGGCAGCCCGCTTGCAGCCCAGTCCTTTTCGTCCGTGCCCCGGTCCGTATGCGAGAAGGTCACCACGGGCCATCCCCGGCGAGCGTCAGTTTTCCCAACTGGGCGTCGTCCCGCATGGCATGGTGCTGGCGCACATACAGTGCCAGGTCGGCCATTCGCTTGGCATAGGGTTCGTCGAACGCGAGCGGGCCGGGCCCGCTGTTTGTGCTGACCAAGGAGAGCACGCGTTCGACGGCGGCAGCTACAGTCCCCCGCACGCGCAGCGCTTCGCCCCACGCACTGCCGCCGGCCTCCTGGGTGTCGACGCCGCCGTCGATCCACTCAGCCACGCGGCCCAGATACCGGAGGGTGGACGTCAAAATCCGGTCCGCCTCCCCCAGCGCAGCGAGCGCGATCTGGTCAGGTTCCCTTCCTCTCCCGGCAGCGGCAATCAGGGATTCCCGGTAGCCCCTGGCCACGGCCACCGCTCCGCCCAGCCAGCAGGCGGCCACTCCCATGCCACCCCAGGCAAAACCGGGGCGGCTGAAGTACCAGTCATCCCCGCCCACCGGAACTGCCGGCACCTGGCTGAAATGGACCGTGCCGCTGGGGATCTCCCGCAGGCCCCGCGCCACCCACACTGGCTCCTCGCACGCCACGCCCGGGTGCCGAAGATCCACGGCAAAGGCGGCCCGTCCCCCGGTTTCGGTGTGGGCGGTGATGATGGCGCGGTCCAACAGCGGCGCCAATGAGCACCACGGTTTGGCGCCGCTCAGCTGGACGCCAGCGCCGTCGGCCCTTGCCTCGAGGCGGGAACCGGGACCTTCGGCCGCGAAGACTCCCCAGAGACCGCCGCGCTCATTTTGGGGATGGCCGGCTTGGGCCAGGATGGCCTGCGCATCCAGGTGGGGCTCGAAGATACGGCCCGCGGCCACATCCACGCTGGCGACCGAAGCCAGCAATTCCCAAAGAAGGCCCGTCTGGCCACCGCCCGGCTTCGGCCAACTGCTTCCGGCTTCTCCGGCCAAGGCCAGGAGCGCGGGGACGTCGCCGGCCGCGGAGGATACGGCGTGGAGCAGGGCGCCATTCTGGGCAAGGTCCGTTTCAGCCGAGACCAGCCGGACAGATCTGGGAAAGCTGCGCTGCTCGGTCACTCCCCCGGCCTGGCCGCCCAGGACTATTTCTCCGCCGGTTCAGTCACGGCCGCCGAGGGTGCCATGGTTTCGGCGTTGACCATCCAGGCCAGCTGTTCGAGCCGTTCGATGGCGGCGTGGAGCAGGTCCGCGCTGGTGGGGTCCTCATCGTCCACCTCGTCGTGGACATCCCGCATGGTCTTGACCGTCCGTTCCAGCCTGGCGGTAACCAGCTTGACGGCGTCCTTCGTCGAAATCAGCCCGCCCGGCAACTGCTCCAGGCGGGTGTCGGCAGCCACCGTCTTACTTCGGCCGTCAGGGAGTGCGTGCAAGGCGCGCATGCGTTCCGCCGCCTGGTCAGCGAAAAGGCGCGCACTGGCGATGATCTCGTCGAGTTGCAGGTGGAGGTCGCGGAAGTTGGTGCCCACGATGTTCCAGTGAGCCTGTTTGCCCTGCACATGAAGTTCCACCAGGTCCGTGAGGACCGTCTGAAGGTTGCCGGCGAGGGTGGGTGACGCTTTCATCAAATTCCTCCACTGCAGGATGCCCGTTCCGGACCGGACTTCGGCCGGAGAATAATTCTAAGCATACTTAGGAAATGCTTGTCAGCGGACCCGCGCCAGTGCGAACCCGTCCCAGCCTTTGGACCCGACGGTTTGGAGCACGGTGGCATCCAGCTGCGGGTGCTTACCCAGCAGCTCCAGTGCACTGATGATCCCCGGGGCGTTGACGTCGTCGATGGACGGATCCAGGATTGCCCCCTCCCACACGGCGTTATCGAGCACAACGACGGTTCCAGGCCGGCCCAGGCGAACGGCCCAATCCAGGTAGCCGGCGTCGTGTTCCTTGTCCGCATCGATGAACACAAAATCAAAGGGCTCCTGGCCCTCGGAGTGCAGCGCCGCCAAGGTGTCCATCGCTGCGCCCACCCTGATCTCCACCTTGTGGCCAAGCCCGGCGGCCTCCACGTTGGCCCTGGCAATGTCAGCATGTTTGGTGAGGTATTCGCACGTGACCAGCCGGCCGCCGTCAGGAAGTCCCTTGGCCATCCAGATGCTGCTGAAGCCCGCCAGCGTACCGATCTCCAGCACCCGCCGGGCGCCGGAAATCTGCACCAGGAGTTTGAGGAACTTGCCGGCGTTGGGTGTCACTTCAATGGGTGGCATCCCGGCTTCGACGGCGGAGCTTACGGCCCGCAGCAACGCGTCGTCGGGATGCACAACAGTTTCCGTGAGGAAGTCTTCCACTGCCACCCAGCCTGGTTGGGTCTTGTGCTCAAACATGGCCACAGTCTGGCATGCAGCCACGCACGGGTCTAGGAACCGTCTGAAAGAGCCTTCTCGAGGCGCTCCACCTTGGCGCTGAGCTCACCCGTGTAGCCCGGGCGGATATCGGCCTTGATGACCAGGGAGACCCGGCTGCCGAACTGCCCCACGGCTTCGGTGGCGCGCTTGACCACATCGAACACCTCGTCCCAATCGCCCTCGATGGTGGTGAACATCGAGTCGGTCTGATGCGGCAGGCCCGAGTCCCTGACGATTTTCACCGCGGCCGCAACGGCGTCGTGGACTGATGCGTCGTGGGGGCGGGATCCCCCGGCAGGCGTACCGGACGGGGCAACTGAAAATGCAAGCAACATAGGCCAAGTCTGTCATGCAGCCGGACGCGGGAACCGGCTGGACGGCCCGGTGAACGTCACATAACCCCCTACCGTCCGGTAACCATGTTTGAGGCCTGCCGCGTTGCTAACCTGATCGAATGAGCATCGCCGCCGTCCGCAAGCCACTTCGCGCAGACGCTGCCCGGAACGTGGACAAGATCATCCTGGCCGCCCGCCAGTGTTTCCGCGAACACGGCCCCGACGTTCCCCTCCAAACCATCGCTGCGACGGCCGGAGTGGGACCTGCCACGCTGTTCAGGAACTTCGCCGACAAAGAGGAACTGGTCCTGGCCGCCCTCAACCGGCAACTCCGGGAGACGGTTGACCCCGTCATTGTGGAGGCCGTTGCAGGCATGGATGCCGCTGCTGGACTACTCCGCGTCATCGAGGCGATCATGGCCGCGGCCAGTGCAGATGCGAACCTCTTGGGGGCCGTGGCAGGACGCCGCGAACTCCTCACGGGAATCACGGGATCCCTGATGGAATCCATCGGCATCCTCCTGGTCCGGGGCCAGGGACAGGGCACCCTTCGCTCGGACATTTCCCTGACGGACATGTTCCGCTTGCTCGCCATGCTGATCGGCGTGGTGGACACCATGGAGCCCGGTTCCGATGCCTGGCGCCGCCCGGTGGCACTCATCGAGGACGCCATCAGGACTGAACGGACCGGGCGCCCCCTGCCTGCCTTCGTTCCGCTGCCCGCTTCGCAGCTCCAGGGTCCGCAGTTCGGCTGACGGGCAACCGGCATCTGCGCCCGCTTCGACACGCTGCGGCGCCTGCCGGCGACTGCCGGCATTGTGAGTCCCGGGCCGTTCGCCTAGACTCTAGATGGGTTACGCAGCCAGCCTCTGAACTACCAGAGGAGACAGAAATGCACCACGCTTTTGGCACTCAGCCGGAACTTGTGAGGTTGCCATGAACCACTCGAAGTTGTCCCAGGTCATCAGCGATCCGCGCGGCCCGGAGGAAGTCCTCCCCACGCTTGCTGCGGAAGAGCTCGCCGATCTGCTCGACGCCCTGTACCAGAACCTCGACACGCCAGCCCCGGACCTGGGCGCTCAGGTATGGTACGAGTTCGCCGTCGAAGAAAGCGCCCGCCGAACAGCGCCTCCCGAGGATGAGCAGACCGCGTAAGCGGCACTAACCTGGTCCGCGAAGAACCTTAGCCCTCAGACGCTCCCAAAGATTTGCCGGCTGAACGTGACCATTCACGTTCAGCCGGCGTCGCCTCTGGTCTCTCCTTCTTGCGGCCTTACCCCTCCAAGGCCCTGTCGGCCTCGTGATCCTCGTCCACCTGCTCCGTCTCGGGCAGTTCCCGAAACACTTCATGCGGATGGTGATGCGGGACGTGTTCCTTGGCTTCCCGCAGGTGCTGCTGCAGCTTCTCCTCGGCGTCACGGCGTCGCCGGGAGGTGTCCCGCAGCTCCCTGGTGGCTTCGGACGCGCTCTTGACATAGCTGGGCCGGGACTTCGGTTCTGAACCTCGTTGGTCGGCTCCGCCTTCAGCGTCCGGTCCCTGGTGCTCCGCCTGTTCGTTCATAATCTGGCTCCTCTCCGGCCGCAACTGCCAAGTCACAGCTAAACCTCGTCGGGCCGTCAGTCGTTCGACGATGCTTCCCTGTTGTTGAGCTCGGCCCGGACCGCAGCATGCAGTGCAGCCATGCCCGGTTCCCGAGTGACATCCAAGGCCAGTCTTATGCGTTCGGAGAGGATGTCAAGGTCCTCAGGCGGCAAGTCGGCGATGGACCGGAACCGGGTGAAGAAGCGCTTTACCGGCAGGCCAGCGCACCATCCGGCGGCCGTGCGGTGACGGGGCTTGCCTGGTCTGGTGCGGGCTACGTGCAGGTCTATTTCCATGGTCGGCGCTCTCACGAGAAATCCACGGCCTACTGCATAGCCAGGATCATGCTACAGCGGTTGTGCCGCCCACCACTAGGTTTGGCGCTCAGTTCCAGCCAATTAACCGGAGGAGGGCAGCGGTGGCAGCGCCGACGATGACCACCAGCAGGAACGGCGCCCGGAAGGCCAGCGCAACAGCGGCCGCGGCGAGGGCCCCCAACCGGGCGTCGGCGGCCAGGGACTGCCCGGAGGCCACTGTATTGACGATCGTCAGGGACGCAAGGAGGCCGATGGTCATGGTCCCGGCCACCCGGGACATCCGGGGGTCTTCCAGCAGCTTCGCGGGGACCAGGTAGCCCATCAGCTTCCACGCGTAGGCCAGGACGCACGCCACCAGCAGCCAGAACCATAGATTCATGAGCCTGCCTCCCGGGTTCTGCCGTGGCCGTGGTGCTCCTGGTAGGGATCCACATCCGGCTCAAGGCCCTCATCGCGGCGGCCGTGGCTGAACCAGCCGATTACCGCGGCCACCAGGGCTGCGATCAGGATGGGCACGCCGGCAGGAACGAAGGGCACGGCGAGGACGGTGGCCAACGCACACGCCACGGCGATCGCGGCCGGTTCGAACCCCTTAAGCCGGGGCCACAACAGGGCGAGGAAGGCGGCAACTGCGGCACCGTCAAGGCCCCACTGCTTCGGGTCTCCCAAGCCGCTGCCGGCGAGGGCTCCGACGGCTGTAAAGAGGTTCCAGAGCACGTAGATGCCAATGCCAGCGGTCCAGAACCCGCGCCGCTGCTCAGCAGGATCGGCCTGTCCTGTGCTGGTGGCTGTCGACTCGTCGATGGTGACCTGCGCGGCAACATACCGCCGCCATCCCCTCGGTTGCAGCAGGGCATTCAGTTGCATCCCGTAGATACCGTTTCGCATGCCCAAAAGCGTGGCTGCACTCATCGCGGCTATGCCTGACCCGCCCCCTGCCACGACTCCGATGAACGCGAACTGGGAACCACCACTGAACAGCAGCAGACTCAGCGCCATGGTTTGCCAGAAATCGAGGCCGGACGTGACGGACAGGGCGCCAAAGGAAATGCCGTAAAGGCCGGTGGCGATGCTGATGGACATGCCCACCCGGACGGCGGGCGACGCGAGAATCTTCACCGCCGCGGCCCGGCCGCGGCACCCCGCAGGCTCCAGGCCCACAGGATGAGCGGGAACTGAAGGGGAAGCCGGACAGTATGCGCCCTGCGCTGCCCCGGCGAGCCCATGGGGCCATAAGCGCGCCGGAGGGCATCCACGTGGCCGGCTAGGAACACAGAGAACATCCCTGCAAGGGCGGTCGCCGCCACCCGTCGCGTGGCCGGTATCAGGAGTACGACGGCGGCGCCCGCCTCGAGCAGCCCGCTCACCGCGATCCATTCCTCCCGGGTCATGACCGCCAAAGGCCGCGCGCCGCCGTCGTGCGTTTTCTTTACGCCGCGAGCGCTGTCCGCGCCAGCCGCCGGTGCCTCGCGGTGAGTGTCCGGAGCGTCGCGGCAGAGGTAGTCCGGGACCACCTGCGCGAAGAAGCGCGGCTCGCGGAAGTGCTTCATGGCACTGGTCAGCAGCAGCGCACTCATGGCTCCTGCGGAGATGGTTTGGACGCCCCGGCGGGACCAGCGAAATGGCATGGTTCCACTCAATCACAGCGGGACGTCGCGGCTAAAACCGGCTAGAACAGGGCCAGCGGCGGAAGGGCGGCGGCGGAGGTCAGGACGGCAGCGGGGCCTGTTGGCTGCTCGACTGGAGCTGCGCCAGCACCCTGGCCGGTTTGTTGGTGGTGATCTCGTGAATGCCCAGCCCCTGGCAGAGGGCCACGTCGCGTTCGGTGTCCACGGTCCAGACGCGGAAGCGGCGGCCGGATTCCAGCCAGCGCTGGACGGTCCGGGCATGCTCGCGGATGTACATGATTCCCGGCCCTGCGAGCCCCACCTCGCACTCGTCCAGGATCCGCTCGCCTTCGAGCTGGGCGGCCTTCATGACGTTGGCGACGGCGGTGCCCGCCAGGGTCCCCAGGCTCAGTTCGTCGCGGACTTCGTCGACGTCGATGTCGTCCACCAGCTGGCAGATGTGCTCCGCCGGGACCTTCTTCAGCAGGTGCTTCACCGAGTCCGGGCTGAAGCTCATGAAGGAGACGGTGATGTTGTCCAGGGTGGAGGTCTCGGCGTCCCACCCTTCACCTTGGAGCACCTCGAGCACCCGGTCCTCCAGTTTCAGCTGATAGGGGCTGGGGTGCTTGAGTTCTATGGCCAGTCCCATGGGCCGGCCGGCGCCGCGGAGGATGTCCAGGAGTTCCGGCAGGGTCAGGAACTGCGCTGAGCGGGCGCCGTATTTTTCCGGGATCCGGACGCCTTTCCAGGACGAAAAGTCCAGCTGCCGCAACTCGGCCAGTGTGCGGTCCGCCACCGGGCCGGTCCCGTCGGATGTGCGGTCCAGATTGGCGTCATGGAGCAGGATTGCGTGCTGGTCCCGGGTGAGGTGGACGTCGCACTCCACTCCGTCGGCGCCGTCGGCAATGGCTTGGAGGTAGGCGGCGCGGGTGTGTTCGGCAAATGCAGCGCTGGCACCCCGGTGGGCATAAACCAGCGGCCGGTCCGGAACAGACTCGTCAAATGTCATGAGGACACGCTAGCGGACCGGGCCCGCGCGGACGGGACTAGGCTGGGCACATGCAGGTGAACTCTGAGCCAACTACCCGGCAGTCCCCACCCCAGCCCCCGGGCACGGATCCGCTGACGGCGAAGACCAGGGCCGCCGTCGTCGGTCAGCAACTCAGCGCCGGCGACGCCGAAAAGGCGGCAGCGCTGCGGAAAATGAAGCTGGTGGCGCTGGGTCTGCTCATTGCCATGGCCCTTATTTTTGTTTTCGCGTTCGCGCTGCAGAAGGAGTATCCGTGGCTGCAGTACGTCCGGGCTGCGGCTGAGGGCGGCATGGTGGGCGCGCTGGCCGACTGGTTCGCCGTGACCGCGCTGTTCAAATACCCCATGGGCATCAAGATCCCGCACACCGCCATTATCCCGCGCCGCAAGGACCAGATCGGGGCGTCGCTGGGCGAGTTTGTGGAGACCAATTTCCTCTCCGAACAGGTGGTCCAGGAGAAGCTCGCGTCGGTGAACATCGCGGGGAAGGCCGGTGCGTGGCTGTCCGGTCCTGGCGGCGCCGAGCGGGTGGCCAAGGAAGGCGCCGCCGTCATTCGCGGCGCGTTCAAGGTATTGAACGACGACGACGTCCAGGCCGTGATCGAGTCCATGGTCCGCAAGCACCTGCTCACTCCGCCGTGGGGACCTCCCGTGGGCAGGCTTGCCGCCCGGATCTTCGCCGACGGCCACCACCACACCCTGGTGGACCTGTTGGTGGACCGGACGGTGGACTGGGTTCGGGACAACCATGACACTGTGAGCGGGCTGGTTTCGGACCGGTCCCCGCAGTGGGTACCGCACTTCGTGGACGGGCTCGTGGGCGACAAGGTGTACCTGGAAATCCTCAAGTTCACCAAGGCCGTGCAGACCGATCCGCAGCACCAGGTCCGGCAGTCCATCGACACGTACCTCACGTCCCTCGCCGAGGATCTGCAGCACGATCCCGTGATGATTGCCCGGGCCGAAGGCATCAAGGCACAGGTGCTGGGCGACCCCGAGGTCCGGGAACTGGCCTCCCGCACGTGGGGCACCATCAAGGCTGCGCTGCTAGGCGCCGTCGACGATCCGCACAGCGAGCTGACCGTCAAGTTCAAGGCCGCGGTGCACGACTTCGGCACCCGCCTGGTGGTTGACCCCGAACTGGCGGGCAAGGTCAACGCCTGGATCGGCGACGCCGCCGGCTACCTGGTGCGGACGTACCGCTCGGACATCGCCGGCGTCATCACCGATACCGTCGCGCGGTGGGACGCCGAGGAAACCTCCCAGAAGATCGAACTCCAAGTGGGCAAAGACCTGCAGTTCATCCGGATCAACGGCACCGTGGTGGGCTCCCTCGCCGGGCTGGCCATCTTCAGCGCGGCCCATCTGGTCTTCGGCTGACGCGGCCCTTTAAAGCAACGCGGGGTCACTAAACGCCCGATAAACGGCCTCGGAACAGCATTTAGTGACCCCGCGTTGGAGTTGGCGGACTGGGTCTAGGCGAAGGACTCCAGGTTCACACCGGCCGCCTCAAGCCCGGCCCGGACCGCGGCGGCCATCTCGACAGCACCGGGGGTATCGCCGTGGATGCACAGCGAATCAGGCCTGACCTGGACCACGGTTCCGTCCACGGCCACCACTTCGCCCTGCGTCGCGAGGCGCACTGCGCGCTCCACGATTGAACCGACGTCGTGCAGGACGGCACCGTCGTGCGAGCGGGGCACGAGGGTGCCGTCCCCCTGGTAGGCGCGGTCCACAAAGGCCTCCACAAAAACGGGGTGCCCGGCCTCCTTGGCCTGGACGAGGAGTTGCGAGCCCGGCAGGCCAAGGATCGGCAGGCCTGGGTCGTAGGCCTGAATGGCTGCCACGACGGCGGAGGCCTGCTCCTCGTCGTGCACCAGGCGGTTGTAGAGGGCGCCGTGCGGCTTGACGTAGTCCACGGAGGCACCCACCGCGTGCGCCACGCCGTCGAGGGCGCCCAGCTGGTACAGCACGTCGCCGAACAGCTCGTCGAAGGACATGTCCAGGGACCGGCGGCCAAAGCCGGCAAGGTCCCGGTAGCCTACATGCGCGCCCACGGTCACATCGAGTTCGAACGCCGCGCGGCAGCTGTCGAGCATGGTGACGGGATCACCCGCGTGGAAACCGCAGGCCACGTTGGCGCTGGTCACCAACGGGAACATCGCGGCGTCATCGCCCATGTTCCACGAGCCGAACGATTCGCCGAGGTCAGCGTTAAGATCCAAGGTTGTTGCCCTCCAGAATGTTGTTGGCCGGGGTCTTGCTGTCCGTGCTGTTGTTCTCAGCGGCTGCGGCCGAGGCTTTGAGCTCCCCCGGAATCGTATCCGGCATGGGGCCGAAAGCTTCCTTCGCGTTCGCTGCCACGGCCCGGCCCATCATGAGGTTGCCCGCACCTCCCACCACTGCGCCGATGCCGAAGGGCAGCGCCCGGCCGATCAGCGCCGAGCCCTGGCGCTTGAGCAGGTTCTTGAGGAAGGCCTTCTGGATCTTGTTCCGAATGGCACCGAAACCCGTGGGCATGGCCTTGGACAGTGCGTTTCCCCATGCCTGGGTTGGACTGCTTCCCTTTCCCATGGCCTGACCGCTCAGCGTTCCGAGCAAGGCAGTTCCCTCTTCGCCGAGCATGATGGCCATGACCATGGTGCTGGCCTTTTCAGGGTTGGTCAGGCGGATTCCGTGGAGTTCTGCCAGCGAGGTGGCGTAGAGGGCGGTGGCCTCAAGGAAGCCAACGGTAGCCGCGGCGGAAAGCCCCAGGGAGGCCACGGTTCCGACGCCGGGCACCACGGCAGTTGCCCCGACCACCGCGCCGCCGCCGGTTACAGCCCGCAGATAATCCCGCTCCAGGATTTCCGCGAGCTTCGCCGCGCTGGCGCGGGGATGTTTGCGCTGCAAACGCCGGACATAGGCGAGCACCAACGGCCGTTGGATTTCGACCGCCCTCAGGAGCATGTTGTGGACGCCGGGTTTCGGCTTGCCTTCGGCGTCGAACACCGCGTTGTGGGCGGTTTCCTGCGCGATTCGTACCGCGGGATTGCTGCGCTTGGCCATGGTCACCTCTGCTTCTGTAGTACGTCAGTCCGCCGGTGGCATTGGCTCCGGCCCTGGCTTAACACTAAGGGTGCTTAATACTACGGTTGCTGTCCGGCCGTTGGAGGTGCACCTCAGCCGACCGCGTGGACGATGGGAAGGCTCGCCGTCGGCGGTCCACTGGGGAAGACCGTGGGATCGGGGCACTCGAAAGGTTCCAGCGCCACCCGGACCGGCTCTGCCCCAATGCGGAGAACCTGGCCGCGGACATCCACGTCCAGCTGGCCGCCGCTTTGGACGGTGAGGGTGAGCGCACCGGCGTCGAGCTCCACCAGCAGCAGGCGGCCACGGATCTTCAGGTGGAAAGTCAGGGCGTCCCATTCAGCCGGAAGCCGCGGATCGAAGAACGGCATGTGGCCCTGGTCCCGAAGCCCGGCGAAGCCGCACACCAACGAACTCCAGACCCCGCCGGTGGACGCAATGTGCACGCCGTCGATGGTGTTGCCGTGGGTGTTATCGAGGTCGATGAAGGCCGCGTTGGTGAAGTGCTCCAACGCCGCTTCGGGATGCCCCACTTCGGCGGCCATGATGCCCTGCACGCAAGCGGACAGGGTGGAATCACCGGTGGTGATGGGGTCGTAGAAATCGAAGGCGCGGCGCTTTTCCTTGGCCGTAAAGTCCTGCCACTGCAGGAACATGGCCAGCACGGTGTCGGCCTGTTTCAGCACCTGGTGCCGGTAGATCACCAGCGGGTGGAAGTTCAGCAGCAGCGGGTATTTTGACCGGGGCGTGTTCCAGTCCCAGGGCTCCAGCGTCATGAAGTCGTTGTCCTGCGAATAGACCTGCAGGTCTTCATCGAAAGGCAGCTGCATCCGGTTGGCAGCCTGCACCCACAGCTGGCGTTCGGCGTCGTCGATGGCCGGGTGTTCCACGGCAGCGGCGGCCCTCAGGTTAAAGCGGGCCATGACGTTGGTGTACAGGTTGTCATTGACAACCGCCGTGTATTCGTCCGGGCCCGTGACGCCGTGGATGTGGAAGAGGCCGTCCTTGCCGAAGAAGCCCAGCGAGGCCCACATGCGGGCCGTTTCAATGAGCAGTTCGGCGCCCATGCCTTCGCGGAACGCTTCGTCCCCGGTGGCCCACATGTAGCGGCTGGTGGCAAAAGCGATGGCGGCTGCGATGTGGAACTGTGCCGTTCCGGCGGCATAGTAGGCGCTGGCTTCAAGGCCGTTAATGGTGCGCCAGGGGAAGAGTGCCCCGTCCACGCTGAGCTCCTTCGCCCTGATCTTGGCCACCGGAAGCATTTGGTGCCGGAATTCCAGAATCTGGCGGGCGGCGTCAGGGTTGGTGTAGGTGAGGTAGGGCAGGAGGTAGACCTCCTGGTCCCAGAAATAATGCCCGTCGTAGCCCGGGCCGGTGACACCCTTCGCCGGGATACCCGCGACGTCGGCCCGCGCCGTTGCCTGTGCCAGCTGGAACAGGTTCCAGCGGATGGCCTGCTGGAGTTGGGGCTGGCCGGCCACCACGATGTCGGACGTGGCCCAGTACTCGCGGTAATGCTCCCGGCTCTCACCGAAAATGTCCTCTACGGGCCGGAGCCCGGCTTCGGCTGTTTCCGCGGCGTCCCGCTCAGAGTCCTGTACGCCGGGGCCCGCGGCGTAGCTGACGCTCTTCTCGAGCCGGAACGGCTGGTGGGCCTGGACGGCCAGGACATAGCGGACACTGCTGTCATCCTCCCCGGCCACGGTCTCGAAGCACTGTTGACCGGTGGAGGTCCAGTGATCCACGGCAATCCCAACCCGTTGCCGGGACTCGGCCGCTTCCCAGGACAGCCGGAGCGAGCCATCTCCGCCGTCGGTCCGCAGCGGCAGCAGAACCCTGCCGGCGTGGCGGCCCGACCGGCGCGGGTCATGCTGGGAATGGTCTTCCACAGGCTGGTCCTGGCGGTTGATGACGGACGACGTGACGTCCGCGTAGATATCCCGGTCCGAGGCGACCTCCAGCGAGATGCCCAGGCTGCCGCGGGAGGCGAAGCCCACAGCGCGGCGCTCTGTGGTGGTCACGGTGGCACCGGACCGGCAGAGCCAGGTGATGCGGCATTCGTAGATGCCGGTGGCAAAGTCAACGGAGCGGCGGTAGTCCAGCACGTCCGACTCCGCGAGCGAGAGGTTTTCGCCGTCGATGATGACCGTGAAGTTGTTCGCATCCGGGATGTAGATGATCCGCTGCCCGGTCCGGGCGAAGCCGAACGCGTTCTCCGCATGCTTGATGTCCCAGATTTCATGCAGGCCGTTGATGAAGCTGCCCGGAAGTTCGGCATCCTGCGCCCCCCAGTGGGCTCCGCGAATGCCAAGGTGCCCATTACCCAGGGCAAAGAGCGTTTCCAAGGTGCCCGTATTGCCTGGTTGGTGGTGTGTTTCCACGAGCTGCCAGGGAGTGTCGGGGAACCGTTCACGGTCAGCGGTGATGAGAGCCATGGTGTTGCGATCCTTTTGGCGTGGTGCTGGTCTTGGTAGTGCGCGTTCGGGTGTTTTGCCCGGCCGGGGCCTGGTTAGAGGAGTTCCTGGAGGTCGTTGACCACGCGGGTGGCCCCGGCTTCGAGCAGGGTCTCCCGGCCGGCGCCCCTGTCGACGCCGATCACGGAGTGGAAGCCGCCTGCGTGTCCGGCCTGGACACCGGAGACCGCATCCTCAACCACCACGCATTCCTCGCTGGGCAGGCCGAGCAGCTGCGCCGCGTAGGTGTAGGTGGCCGGGCTCGGTTTGCCGGGGAGGCCCTCGGCCGCGGCCACCACCCCGTCAACAACTATTTCGAAATGCCCGTTCAGGCCTGCGGCCTTCAGGACGGCGGGGGCGTTCCGGGAGGAGGAGACGACGGCGACCTTCAGTCCGCGGGCCACGGCGGCTTCCAGGAAGCGCACGGAACCCGCAAAGGGTTCGACGCCGGCGCTAACGATGTCGTTGAACACCTGGTTCTTGCGGTTGCCGAGTTCCTGAACGGTCACCGGGGCGGAATCCCCGAACAATGAGTCTTCTTCGCCTTCCGGGAGCACTATGCCGCGGGACGCCAGGAAGTCCCGGACGCCGTCGAACCGCGGCTTGCCGTCGATATGGTCGAAGTAGTCTTCCTCGCGGTAGCCGGGCACGTCGGGCCGGGACGCCAGGTAGCCCTCGAAGAGCTCCTTCCATGCCTGTTCGTGAACGGTGGCCGTGGGCGTAAGCACGCCATCGAGGTCGAACAGGATCGCGGAAGCGCTGGTCCAGGCGGAGTTCCGGGTTTCTAGAACGTCAGTCATGCGCAGTGTCCTTTCAGACGGCGGGCAGCCATAGGGGGCGTAGCTCAGAAGGGCGGAAAATCAATAAGCAGGTCAACACTGGGGGGACTCCGCAAGTGGGCGGCGGTGCGCAAAGGCGGAGTGGGGAATCGCGGGCCACGGTGTCCGCTGGATCAGCAGGAGCGGCTCAAGCCATGGCGTAATTCATGGCGGGCCGGTGCGCTGCTGAAGTTCGTCTTCTTCCATGATGACATGCAGGGTTACAACCTGGCACGGCTGCCCGGCATGAATTTGCCCGGCACTGCGGAAATCCGAGGCTCAGCTGAGAACGTAGTGGCGGAGGAAGGCGCTGACGTCCACCATCTCGGTCTTGCTCATCGCGTGGCCCATGCCGGGATAAGTCCGGGCAGTCAGCTGGGTGTTTTTGTCCAGCCATTGAGCCGTGTACTCCGTTGCGTCCTCGTTGATCACCAGGTCCGCCTTGTCCCGCCCCCAGAAGAAGGGCGGCGGGGACTCAAAGGAGTCGGTGAGTGCGAGGAGTTCGTTCTCCAGCACAAACCCGGATAGCCCCACTGTCGCCTTGTAGGTGTCGGGGTGCAGGCGCAGGAGGGTACTGGCCATGGCCATGCCCTGCGAATAGCCCATGAGGCTCACGCTGCTGTGGCGGCCCTTGACCGAGCCGATCCAGGTATGGACGGCGTTGGTGGCGCTGATGACGTCCGCGAAATCGTTCGCCAGGAAGTAGTCCAGCAGGAACCACCCGTAATGGTCCCCGATCACCATGGGAGCCCGGAGTGCCGCACACGTGAATTCGGACGGGAGATATTCGAACAGCCGCACCATCCGGGACTCGTCCGTACCGTAGCCGTGCATCAGGACCAGCAGCGGCGTGCCGTCCCGCTCAGCTTCGGGCTTGGACCAAACAACTGTCTCCATCGGACCAGCCTAGCCATCCAGCACCCCGATAAGCTGCAGGCCGCTGAACAGCCATGACATCACCTCGGCGCGGGCTGGCAGTCATTGAATCGAGCAGGGCCGGGCTGTAGCGTAAGCACAGCATGCTTATCAGTTCGGCACCGCATGTACTCGAACAACAAGGAGCAAGTCATGAGAATCGGTTCCTCCATCTTCCTTATTGCCCTGGGTGCAATCCTGGCCTGGGCCGTCGCTCCAAACCTGATCCCTTTCGTCGATCAGGTTCTGATTGGGTACATCCTGATGGCCGTGGGTGTCATCGGACTGATCGCCTCGCTCATCCTGGCCTCGCCGGGACGTAGCCGCCGCGTCAGCGAAACCCGCTCGGTGGTCGATCCCAACACCGGCGAGCGCATCACCCGCAACGAAAGCCGCGACGGCGGACTCTAAGTCCCGGACCGAAGCGCATGAAACCCGCGAGCCGGGCTGGACCACCACGGTCCGGCCCGGCTTTTCGCTTTCCCGGATCAGGCAGGCCACCACATGGCCAGGCTCCCCCATCAACGCTCGCACCTTCCTCATTTCTGTGTTTTTTTGGTTTTCATTGACAAACCAACACAGACGAAGATAAAGTCAAGTAATTCAACATCACGTGATGCCAATCACAGGAATTTCAGCACTTTACGCAACGGAGGGTATGTGTTCGCCGAGGAGCGCCAGCAGCAGATTGCCGAGCTTGTTACCGGCACCGGCAGGGTCAGCGTGACCATGCTGGCCGAGCGCTTCCGCATCACCACCGAAACCATCCGCCGCGACCTCGCCACCCTCGAAACCGCCGGCACCGTACGCCGCGTCCATGGCGGCGCCGTGGCTGCGGACCGCTTCAGCACCTCCGAGGAAAGCATCAACGAACGGACCATTCAGAGGCCGGACCAGAAGCTCCGCATCGCTGAGGCCGCCCTGGCCCTGATCCCCCATGGGAAGTCGGGAAGCATCCTGCTCGACGCAGGGTCCACCACCGAAGCACTGGCCGACCTGCTCTCCCGGCGCCCCGCCGAGGTTTCACCCAACTCAGCGCCCGAACTCGTAGTCATTACCCACGCCGTCCCCATCGCTGCCAGGCTGGCCAGCGCGCCAGGAATCGCGCTCCAGATCCTGGGCGGCCGGGTGCGCGGCCTCACCCAGGCAGCCGTTGGGCAGGCCACCGTGGATGCCGCACAGCGGCTGCGCCCGGACATCGCCTTCATCGGCACCAACGGCATCAACGCAAGCTTTGGCCTCAGCACCCCCGATCCTGAAGAAGCCGCCGTCAAGGCAGCCTTCGTCCACTCGGCACGCCGCATCGTGGTGCTGGCCGACTCCTCCAAGCTGGACACGGAAACCCTGGTCCAGTTCGCCTCCCTGAAAGATCTGGACACCTTGATTACAGACAGCGAGCCCGGCCCGGAACTCACGGCCGCCCTGACCGACGCCGGCGTTGACGTGGTGATCGCATGATTGTCACCTTCACTGCCAACCCCAGCCTGGACCGCACGGTGGCCCTCCCCGGCCCGTTGGAACGCGGCGAAGTCCAGCGCGCGGTCTCCGTCAGCCAGGAATCGGGGGGCAAGGGCGTCAACGTGTCCCGGGCGCTGTGCGCCTCGGGCGTGCAGACAGTGGCTGTCCTTCCCGGCGCTGACAGCGATCCCGTCCTGGCCGGCCTGCGCCACGACGGCGTCCCCTTCGCCGCGCTCCCCATCGACGAGCCGCTGCGCACCAATGTTGCCCTCACCGAGCCGGGCGGCGTGACCACTAAAATCAACGAACCCGGGCCGGTGCTCAGCCAGGACGAGCAGGAAGCCCTGATCAGCCTGCTCCTGGAGCGCGCCCGCGGCGCCAGCTGGGTGATCCTGGCAGGCTCCCTGCCGCCCGGCTTCCCGGCCGACTTCTACGCCACGGTCACCCGGCGGCTGCGTCATGGCGCCGCTGATTCCGGGGCCGACGGCGGCGCCCCGCTGATCGCCGTCGACTCCTCCGGCGCTCCGCTCGCCGCCGCCGTCGCTGATGCGTCGGCGGACACCGTGTCCGGGAAACCGGACCTCTTGAAACCCAACGCCGAGGAACTGGCGGAACTGGCTGCAGCAGCCGGTCATGCCACGGCGTTAACCGCAGAGGAACTTGAAGCGGATCCGGAGGCCGCCGCAGCGGCCGCCGCCGCCGTCGTGCGTTCCGGTGTGGGTGCTGTACTGGCAACTCTCGGATCCAAGGGAGCAGTGCTGGTAACGGCCGACGGCGCGTGGTTGGCCACGCATCCGCCGGTCGCCGCGGTCAGTACGGTCGGTGCGGGCGATTCATCGCTGGCTGGCTATCTGCTCGCCCACGGCCTGGGCGCCGCCCCGGCCGATTGTCTCCGTCAGGCGGTGGCCCATGGTGCCGCCGCCGCCTCCCTGCCGGGCTCCACTGTCCCGGCAGTCCAACAAACCACCCCGGATGCCGTAACCATCACGGCCCTTCGAAAGGATTGACAGTGACTCAGCTCATCACCACCGAACTGGTCGAGCTCGACCAGAACCTGGGCACCTCGCCCGAGGACGTGATCCGGCATTTGGCCAGCAAAGTTGCTGCCACCGGCCGCGCGTCAGAAGTTGAAGGCCTCTTCGCCGACGCCTTCGCCCGTGAGCAGAAGACGGCCACCGGCATTCCCGGCGGCATTGCCATCCCGCACTGCCGCTCAGCAGCTGTACTGGAGCCCACCCTGGCCATGGCCCGCCTCAACCCCAAGGTGGACTTCGGCGCCAAGGACGGCCCCGCCGACCTGATCTTCTTCATTGCCGCCCCGGACGGCGCGGACCAGGAACACCTCAAACTCCTGTCCAAGCTGGCACGGTCATTGATCAAAAAGGACTTCACGGCTTCGCTGCGTGCGGCGTCCAGCCGTGAGGAAATCGTTTCGCTCGTGGATGGCGCGCTGGCCGATAAGCCTGCCACCCACGCTGCACCGGCTGATGTTGTGCCTGCGGTTGCGGGTGCTGCTTCCGGCGCCGCCGCCGCGGGCGCTACTGCGGTTACGCCAGGGTCATCTACCGGCGCCGCAGCAGGCCCAAGGCGCCTGGTAGCCGTGACGGCGTGCCCCACCGGCATTGCCCACACCTACATGGCTGCCGACTCGCTGGTTGCCGCCGCCCAGGAAATGGGCGTGGACCTCCAGGTGGAGACCCAGGGTTCGTCCGGCGCCAAGCCGCTTGACCCTGCCGTTATTGCTGCCGCCGAAGCCGTGATCTTCGCGGTGGATGTTGACGTCCGCGGCAAGGAACGCTTTGCCGGCAAGCCCGTCATCAACGCCCCGGTCAAGCGCGGCATCGACGAGCCCACCAAGATGGTCCAGGAAGCGCTCGCCGCTGCAAACGATCCGCATGCCCGCCGGGTGCCGCACTTTGGCGCCGAAGAGCAGGCCGAGCAGGCCGCGGCTGAGAAGGGCGAGCACATCGGCCAGAAGCTGAAGCGGGCGCTGCTCACCGGCGTCAGCTACATGATCCCGTTTGTGGCCGGCGGCGGCCTCCTGATCGCCCTGGGCTTCCTGCTGGGCGGCTACAACATCACCAGCGTCGCGGACAAGGTAGTGCTGGCGAACAACTTCGGCAACCTCCCCGAAGGCGGACTGGCCATCTACCTCGGCGCCGTCCTGTTCAAGATCGGCGCCCTGTCCATGGGCTTCCTGGTCCCCGCGCTGGCCGGCTACATCGCCTACGCCATCGCCGACCGGCCCGGCATCGCCCCCGGTTTCGTTGCCGGTGCGGTATCCGGGTTTATGGGTGCCGGCTTCCTCGGCGGCATCGTGGGCGGTCTGCTGGCCGGCTACATGGCCCACCTGATCGGGACCTGGCAGGTACCGCGCTGGCTGCGCGGCCTGATGCCCGTGGTGATCATCCCGCTCCTGGCTTCCATTTTCGCCTCCGGCCTGATGTTCCTGGTCCTCGGTGGCCCCATTGCCGGCATCACCACCGCACTGAACTCCTGGCTCACGGGCATGACCGGCGTTTCCGCTGTGGTCCTGGGAATCATCCTTGGGCTCATGATGTGCTTCGACCTCGGCGGCCCGGTTAACAAGGTTGCCTATGCCTTCGCTGTTGCCGGGCTCAGCGCCGGCAGCGCCACCAACCAGGCTCCGTGGCAGATCATGGCAACCGTCATGGCCGCCGGCATGGTGCCCCCGCTGGCCATGGCACTGGCCACCGTCCTGGACAAGAAGCTGTTCAGCCTGGCGGAGCGCGAAAACGGCAAGGCGGCCTGGCTGCTGGGCGCGTCCTTCATCTCCGAAGGCGCCATCCCGTTCGCCGCGGCCGACCCGCTGCGGGTCATCCCCGCCAGCATGGTGGGCGGCGCCGTCACGGGAGCCCTGTGCATGGCCACCGGCGTTACATCGCAGGCCCCCCACGGCGGTATCTTCGTGTTCTTCGCCATCGGAAACCTGGCGATGTTCGTGATCTCCATCGTGGCCGGAACCATCGTCAGCGCGCTGGCGGTCATCGCCCTCAAGCGCTGGGCCGTCCGCCAGCCGGAGCCCGCTGCTAGCGTGGAGTCCGTTCCCGCAACTGTCTGACCCCGCCTTACCACCACCGATTTCATGGCGCTGAACGAATAGGCGCCGATTGACAAAAGGAGCAACAATGTCAGAACGCACCGCAACCGTCGCCAGCCGCGTAGGCCTGCACGCCCGCCCCGCCGCCATCTTTGCAGAGGCCGCAGGCGAGTTCGACCTGGACATCACCATTGCCCGCGAAGGTGAGCCGGCCGATGAGGCCATGGACGCCGCCAGCATCCTGTCCCTCATGAGCCTGGGTGCATCCCACGGCGACGTTGTGGTGCTGCGCGCCGAGGGTACCGGCGCCGACGACGCCCTGGAGCGTCTGGTCCAGATCCTGGAAACGGACCACGACGCCGAGTAGCGGCTTACCCCCGCTGAGGCACTAAACCGCGCGGCCGCCGTCGTAATTCTCTCCTGCGTGGGGAGCCTACGACGGCGGCCGCTCGCGTTAACTCCCCACCCACCCAACTGAGTAGCAGCACATGTCCTTATGGAGGCTCATAACGACATGTGCTGCTACTCAGTTGGGTCAGGCGCGCTCGGCGATCTTTTTGACGTCCGCCACGAGCATGTCCCACATGCCCTGGGAGTGCTCGGCCGCGTCTTCGCTGGCGTTGTTGTCCTGCGCGAGCGTGAGCCTGGTTGCGCCGCCCTGGCCTTCAAGGGTCCAGGTGAGGGTGTGGTAGTTCTCGGGCCTGTCCACTTCGCCGCCGAGCGGGCTGAAATGCGTGTGGACCAGCTTTTTGCCGGGTTCCACTTCGAGAATGGTTCCCTTGTCCTCGTATGGCTTTCCTTCCCACTCGCCACGCCAAAGGATGGGCCCACCGACGGTCCAGTCGGTCACCAGGTCGGCCCCGAACATGAACTCCTTCACGGCGGCCGGGTCGGTAATGGTGTCCCAGACTCGGCTGGCCGGCGCGTCAATAGTGATGGCGGAGGTGGCCACGTGGTTCCCTGTCATGCCCGGGCCTTCTTGGCGGTGAGGAGCAGGTATTCCCATTCCATTTGCCACGCCGCATCGCCGTGGGCATCCCCAAACGAGTCAGCAAGCTCAGTGAGGGCCGTGTCCAGGGCTTTGACTTTCTCCTGGTCGTCGCCGAGGGACTTGTAGACCGAGATGGTGGGGCCGTAGTGCGACTTGAAATAGCGCAGGAAGTCCGCCGGCTGGTGGAAGCTGTGGACGACCAGCAATCGCTTTTCCGCGTGGACGTCCGTAATCCGGTCGCCGAAGAGCTCCCGGACGTGCTCTTCGCTGCCCCACAACGGCGGGGGCTGAGCCCCTGGCGGCGGCGGCGGAGCGAAGGGCTTCATCGCGGCGAACATCTTTCCGATGAACCCTTCCGGTGTCCAGCTGAGCAGGCCGATGGTGCCACCGGGTTTGCAGACGCGCACGATTTGGTCTGCCCCGGCCTGATGGTGCGGCGCAAACATCACTCCGAGGCAGGAAGTCACGACATCAAATGCATCGTCGTCGAACGGCAGGGCCTCGGCGTCTGCTTCCATCCATTCCAGCTCAACACCGCGGTCGGCTGCCTGGTGCCGTCCGGCGTCGAACATCTCGGGGGTGAGGTCGCTGGCGATCACCTTGGCACCCATCATGGCAGCCGGGATGGCCGCGTTCCCTGCCCCTGCGGCGACGTCCAGGACCCGTTGCCTGGGCTTGATCTTGCAGACATCCACCAGAATGGCTCCGAGGTCCTGGACCAGTTCGCTGGCCAGCGCCGGGTAGTCCCCCGACGCCCACATGGCCCGGTGCTTTTGTTTCAGCGCGCGGTCCGCCTCGTCTACGTCCGTTTTGTCGTTCATGTCGGCGTCCCTCTCCATCTTCGTTGACAGGTTTTGAGTGACAGCACGCTGTTGGCACAGTGGAGGCTGCGATGCGACCCATTGTGGCGGCCAGCACATGGCGAAAGCAAGGAAACTTAGTGCTTCCTTGTTTTTCCACAGCCCCGGAATTAGCGTGGAAGCCTGACCAGCAACGACAGTGGCAACGGCTTAAACAACCCGGCGGGCCCGGGGTCCATGGCTACGCCTGGCGGCCAAACTTCACGCCGTCCTGCACCCCTTGAAGGAGGATGACATGCCAGCCAAGAAGAACCCCAGCCTGAAAGATCCTGAACTCTATGAGGAACTGCGCGAGGACGGCGCGTCCAAGCAGAAGGCGGCGCGGATCTCCAACGCAGCAGCTCAGAAAGGCCGCTCGGCAGTTGGCCGCAAGGGCGGGAAGTCGGGCGACTACGAGGACTGGACCGTCCCGCAGCTCAGGGCAAAAGCCAAGGAAATTGGCCTCACGGGATACTCAGCCAAGAAGAAGAGCGAACTCATCTCCGCCCTGCGGAACTCCTAGGCGGCGGCCATCACCCTAACTGCGGAACGCCCTCGGCCCTCGCTTTCACCGGCTGCCCGCGTAGAAACCGCCTCAGGCACCCTTTCTGGCCCGCGTTGTACTCGCCTTCGCCGCAGGCTTGGCAGCCGTGGACTTCGCAGTGCTCGACTTGGCGGTGGCGGACTTAGCGGCGGCGGACTTGGCAGTAGTGGATTTGGCGGCCGGCGATTTGGCGGCCGCAGTCCTGGTCCCAGCCGGCTTAGCTGCAGGTTTGGCTGGAGCCTTCCCAGCGGAGCCCTTGGCACTTCCTTCAGTGCCGGCGTCGTCCGCTTCATCGCTTTCGGACTCATCCTCCCCGTCGGCGCCATCTCCCGCAGCGGCCGCGGAACCACCGCCGCGCTTCCGGTCGAGGCTTCGCTTCAGCGCCTCCATCAGGTCGATGACCTCGCCCTTGCCGCCTTCACCCGCTTCCGCGCCGAACGTTTCGTCGGTATCGAGCGAATCGCCCTTCTCCAGCTTGGCCTCGATGAGCTTCTGGAGCTGCACCTGGTAGTCGTCGGTGAAATGCTCGGGTTCAAAATCAGCGGCCATGGATTCCACCAGGGCCGCGGACATTTCGCGTTCCTGGGCGGAGATCCGGACGGACTCGTCCAGCGCGGGGAAGCTGGCTTCGCGAACTTCGTCGGGCCAGAGCAGGGACTGCAGCACCAGGACCTCGTCCTTGATGCGCAGGGCCCCGAGGCGGGTTTTCTCGCGCAGGGCGAACTGGACGATGGCCACCCGGTCCGTGTCCTCCAGGGCCCGGCGCAGCAGGACGTAGGCCTTGGGCGACTTGGAATCCGGCTCCAGGTAGTAGCTCTTCTCGAACATCATCGGTTCCAGCTGCTCGGACGGCACGAACTGGACCACCTCGATCTCGTGGCTGTTCTCCGCCGGGATGGATTTGAGCTCCTCCTTGGACAGGACAACGGTCCGGCCGCCGTCCTCATAGGCCTTCTCAATGTCCGAGTAGTCGATGACCTTGCTGCAGACCTCGCACCGGCGCTGGTAGCGGATCCGGCCGCCGTCGGCGTTGTGTACCTGATGGAGGCTGATGTCGTGATCCTCGGTGGCGCTGTAGACCTTCACGGGCACGTTGACCAGGCCGAACGCTATGGCACCTTTCCAGATGGCTCTCATCCCTCAAGTGAACATCACCGCAGGCCGGAGGTGAAGACCCATGGCCGGTGCTAAGGAACGTGTCCGGGTTGCCGGCCGGGAACTGACCCTCACCAACCTGGACAAAATCATCTATCCGGAGACCGGCACCACCAAGGCGGACGTCCTGGCCTACTACGCCGCCGTGGCCCATGTCCTGATCCCCGCGGCAGCCAACCGGCCCGCAACGCGCAAGCGCTGGGTCAACGGCGTGGGCACCCCGGCGGAGCCGGGCGAGGTGTTCTTTCAGAAGAACCTTGAGGACTCGGCGCCGGGCTGGCTCCCCCGCGCCGCCATCACCCACAAGGACCGGACCATCTTTTATCCCCTGGTGAACGATCCCGCCACCCTCGCGTGGTTTGGCCAGATCAACTCGCTGGAAATCCATGTGCCCCAGTGGCAGGTGGATTCGCACGGCAACCAGCTGAATCCGGACCGGCTGGTGCTGGACCTGGACCCCGGCGAAGGCGCAGGCCTGGCCGAGTGCGTGGAAGTGGCGCTCCTGGCCCGCACCATCCTGCAGGATGTGGGGCTGGAGACTGTCCCCGTGACCAGCGGCAGCAAGGGCATCCACCTTTACGCCGGCCTGGACGGGTCCCGGACGTCGGACCAGATCTCCGCGTTCGCCCGCGAACTGGCGCGGGCCCTGGAGGCTGACCACCCTGAGCTGGCCGTCAGCGACATGAAGAAGGCCCTGCGCAAAGGGAAGGTCCTGGTGGACTGGAGCCAGAACAACGCAGCCAAGACCACCATCGTGCCCTACTCACTCCGTGGCCGGCCCACGCCCATGGTGGCCGCGCCGCGGACCTGGCGGGAGATCAGCTCCCCCAACCTTAAGCACCTCGACTACAAGGCCGTGCTGCGCAGGGTGAAGGAAGGCAAGGACCCGTTCGCCGCCGTCGAGCATGGTGGCGGGCACCCGGGGATCACTGAGCAGGCAACGCACGACGGCGGCGCGCATCAGCGCTTGTCGCGGTACCGCTCGATGCGGGACCCTGAGGCGACCCCCGAACCCTTCTCCGGCGCGTCGGGGAGCGGGAACACCTTTGTGATCCAGGAGCACCACGCGAGCCGGCTGCACTTCGACTTCCGGCTCGAGCACGAAGGTGTGCTGGTCTCGTGGGCGCTACCGAAGGGTGTTCCGGACTCGGGCGGCAAGAACCATTTGGCTGTCCAGACCGAGGATCATCCGCTGGACTACGCCACCTTTGAGGGCACCATTCCCAAAGGCCAGTACGGCGCCGGCGACGTGACCATTTGGGATCACGGCACCTACGAGCTGGAAAAGTGGATCAACGGCAGGGAGGTGATCGCCACGTTGACCGGTTCGGAGGGCGGTGGCCTGGGCGGAACGAAGAAGTTCGCTTTGATCCGCACCGGCCGGGGCCGTGGCGGGGACGCCGAGGGTCAGTGGCTGATCCACCTGATGGACTTGGATCATCACACCAGCCATCCCCGACGTTCTGTGGCGAGGGACGAGTCCGGCGCGGAGGTCGCCGCAGAGGAGGATGAGCCGGTCGAGAAAACGCAGGAGGACGCGGCCGGCTCGAAACCCGCTGTGCCCCTCCGGGCCGAAGATTTCAGCCCCATGATGGCCACTGCCGGGACCGCCACCGATCTGCAGGGCAGCGACTGGCAGTTCGAGCTCAAGTGGGACGGGGTCCGCGCCCTCATCGTGGCCGACGACAAGAAGGTACGCATCATCAGCCGGAACGGCAACGATGTCACCGCCACCTACCCGGAGCTGACAGACCGTGCCTGCTGGCCGGAGGGAGCGTTCGTGGCCGACGGTGAGATCTTCGCCGCCGGGCCTTCCGGCAAGCCTGACTTCGGCGTACTACAGGGACGCATGAAACTGACGCGGCCCGGCGACGTCACAAAGGCACGCGCCGCCATCCCGGTCCGGCTGATGCTCTTCGACTTACTGGCACACGGCGGCGAGGACCTGCGCCGCCTTACGTTCGGAAAGCGGCGGCATCGTCTTGAGCAGTTCCACCGGCCCAGTGACTGCCCGGTGGAACTGTCGCCCGTCCTGGACGAGAAGATTGAGCACCTCCTGGAGAGCGCGCGGGAACTGGGGCTCGAGGGCGTCATGGCCAAGCGGACCGACAGCAGGTACGTCAGCGGACAGCGCACGCGAACCTGGATCAAAATCAAGCTGGAGCAGACCCAGGAGGTTGTGGTGGGCGGCTGGCGGCCAGGCAAAGGCGGCCGGCAGGGCTCGGTGGGCTCACTGCTGGTGGGCATACCCGACGGCGGCAAGCTGCGGTATGTGGGCCGGGTGGGAAGCGGGTTCAGCACCCGGGAACTGGAGGAACTGCGGCAGAAAGTGGACAGCCTGGCCCGCAAGACCTCACCGTTCGACGAGGTGCCGCGCGAGGACGCTTCGGACGCCCACTGGGTGACGCCGCGTCTGGTCGGCGAAGTGACATTCGGCGAGTGGACGGGCAGCGGAAAGCTCAGGCATCCGGTGTGGAGGGGGTGGCGGCTGGACAAGGACGCCGATGAAGTGGTGGCGGAAACGTAGGTGGGCCACTCGTTGGGCGACGCGTGGTCCGGCGTGACGCAACCTCCGAAGAGGACACGGCAACGGCCTGGGGACTCCCCCAATTCGGGGTGTCCCCAGGCCGTATGCGTGCCGGCTGGTGACGTACTCAACACCGGATCAGAGGCGACTCAGGATGAGTGCGGCATCTGCGGGCGGCCGGTCCGGTGCACGGCGGTGACAGCGGCTTCGTTGCCCACCTGGCTGTGGCCTGCCCCCCGGTCCTTGGGATGCCGGTGCTTACCGTTCCCGTCCGGCCAGTGCTGTTCGCCGGCCATTGCCGTTGTCACGGCGATGGTGGCCGGCCCAGGCATGGACTGCTCATCCATGGCTGCCGCGAGGTGATGCACCACCTCAGGTTCGATCCTTGATTCAGCATTCTGCTTAGCCATTTTTCTTTCCTTTCCACGGACGTAGCGCTGACGTGCTACCAGCGGACCTTCTTCTCGGCCGGGCCCTGTTTGCCGCTGGCATGCGTGGGCTTGTGGTTCTTACCGACACTCTGCAAACCGGAATCGGCGCCGCGGGACTTGCTGGCGAGCATTGCCCGTTGCGCCTCGGTCAGTCCGGCCCGGATTCCCTTGGCATCGGAGTTGTCAGGCGCAGTTGGGGATTGGTCGGAGGAATTTCTTTCAGTCATTATTTGGAACCTTTCTGAGGAGGATCTGCATGTCTCTGACGAGATCAGCGGGGACGGGGCCGGGCGCACCAGGCCGCACGCGTCCGCCTACTCAAAAATCAGTGTTCCCATGGCACAACAATAGGCAGTCCGAGCCGTGGTTGTGAACCCCCGAGGCTGGGACGCTGACCCGCTCCGGACAGGGGCGACGCCCCTCGTGGCGGCCATCACTTTTGGCGTGAAACGGAGCCAAAAAACCCGTGGGAAAGCGGCTTGGAAGAAAAAGATTCGGTAACGATGGTCCCCATCCCCCGGGATCCCAACGATGGCGCGGCGAAACGGGCGAAAAGAACTTGGCTTACCGCCGCTCCAAACACCCTGAAAACTGCGATCCTACGGGATCAAACTCAAAATTGCCGCAACAATCGCGTAAAATTGAAGGCCTGCCCAGAGCGGGGCAGCTACAAGTCGCAAGCAAATGACCTCCACGGGAGTTGCCCAAATGCCCACAGACCGAAGCACGACCGACTCTTCAGCAGGCGTGAACAACGCCAGCGGAACCAACAACGCAGTACCGAAAAGTACAACAGCTGCGAGTCCTGCAGGGACACGCAAACCGAAGATTCTTGCACGTCGCCGGCTCAAGGAGTCCGACGTGAATGTAGTCGACCAGCCGATGCTGAAAAAGGCACTCGGCGGAACCATCGTGGGTAACACCATGGAGTGGTACGACGTCGGCGTGTTCGGCTACCTGATCACCACCATGGGGCCTGTCTTCCTGCCGGAGTCAGATCCGACAACGCAGACGCTGTTCCTGCTGGGAACCTTCGCGGCCACCTTTATTGCCCGCCCCCTCGGCGGCGTGATCTTCGGCTGGCTCGGAGACAAGATGGGCCGCCAGAAGATCCTGGCCACCACCCTGATGATCATGGCCGCCAGCACGTTCGCGGTCGGCCTGCTGCCGGGTTACGCGCAGATCGGCCTCTGGGCCGCAGCGCTCCTGGTACTCCTGAAAGTGGTCCAGGGATTCTCCACCGGCGGCGAATACGCCGGCGCCACCACGTTCGTCAGCGAATATGCCCCTGACAAGCGCCGCGGCTTCTTTGCGAGCTTCCTGGACCTGGGCAGCTACCTGGGCTTCGCCATCGGCGCGGCCTTGGTATCAGTGCTCCAGCTGACCCTGGGACAGGCCGCCATGGAAGAATGGGGCTGGCGAATTCCGTTCCTGATCGCAGGACCCCTTGGTCTGATTGCTGTTTACTTCCGAAGCAAGATCGAGGAATCACCGCAATTCCAGGCCACCCTCGACGCGCAGGAAGACCTCGCCAAGAATGCTGCTTCCACGGATGAAGCTGCGGCTAAGGGCCCGGTTGGCATCGTCAAGGCTTACTGGCGCTCGATCATCGTGGCGATGGTGCTGGTGGCCGCGGCCAATACGGCCGGCTACGCCCTCACTTCCTACATGCCCACCTACCTTACGGAGTCCAAGGGCTACGACGAGCTTCACGGCACGCTCCTGACCATCCCCGTGCTGGTGATTATGGCCCTGTGCATCCCGCTGACGGGCAAGCTGTCCGACCGGATCGGCCGCCGGCCTGTCCTATGGATCGGCGCGGTGAGCACCGTAGTCCTGGCTACGCCGGCCTTCATGCTCATCGGTGTCGGTGAGATCTGGTCCACCCTGGCGGGCCTTGCGCTGATCGCGTTCCCCGTAACGTTCTATGTGGCGAACCTTGCCTCGGCGTTGCCGGCCCAGTTCCCCACCTCCAGCCGTTACGGCGCCATGGGCATTGCCTACAACTTCGCAGTTGCCATCTTCGGCGGCACCACGCCGTTCATCGTCGCTGCACTGATCAAGGCAACCGGCAACGACATGATGCCGGCCTACTACCTGATGGCCACGTCGGCGATTGGCGCAGTGGCAATCTACTTCCTGAAGGAATCCGCCCAGCGCCCACTCCCGGGATCCATGCCCAGTGTGGATACCCAGGCGGAGGCGCGTGAACTCGTGGCCACCCAGGATGAGAACCCGTTGCTTGACCTTGATGAAATGCCGTTCGAAACCCAGGACATCACCGACGCCGCTCAGGTGCCGGCCAGAGTCTAAGCAACACCGGCAACAACAAACCGGCCTGTTTGGGCCGCCTTGTAGCCCGCGCTCAAAGGCCCGTTCTGTGTGCTTTCCTTGGGGGAAGTACACAGAACGGGCCTTAGCCGTTCCCGGCAGGCGGTGACGCCGGGAGATAATCGACTGGCAGGCCCCGGCCCCGGGGCAGAAAACAATGACAGGTGGTGTGCCCGCGTGAAGTCCGTCATGCGGCAGGTGCACGCCCTGCACCGGCTGGAACCTGCGAACAACGACCATCTGGCAGCCCTACGCGTGGCCACCAGCGTGGCTGTCCCGTCACTCATCCTTATGCTCGTGGGCCGGGCGGACCTGATCATCTACGCGGTGTTCGGCGCCCTGACCGGGATGTATGGCCGGTCCGAGCCGCACCAGTTGAGGCTTCGGCACCAGTCCCAGGCTGCCCTGGTACTCGTCGGCGGGGCGGCGGTGGGCGTCTTCCTCTCCGTCAACCACCTCCATTCCTGGTGGCTGGTGGGCGTCGAGGCGGTTTTGGCGGGTGCCGGCTCGGTCTATTCGGACCGGGTGAAGCTCAAGCCCAACGGCCCGTTCTTCGGCATCCTGGCCCTGGGCGCCTGCGCCTCCGTCCCCACAGCCGTGCCTTGGTATGTTGCCCTCTTGATCGCCGCCGGGGCCGCAGCGTTCTCCGTGGCGGTAGGCTTCGGCGGCTGGGTCCGCGGCCGTTCGTGGCAGCGCGGGGCCGCCCGCGACGTGGTGGTCCTTCGCGGCGCAGCCGGCCGGGCTGCCGCGGTTCACGCGGCCCGATACACGCTGGCGGTTGGCTTGGCCGGCACCATCGGGGTGCTCAGCGGCAGCGGGCATCCGCATTGGGCCATGGCAGCTGCTGCGGTGCCCCTGGCAGGAGCGGACTTCCCCAGTCGGGTGCGGCGAGGGATCCACCGCATAGTGGGGACCTTCCTCGGGTTGGCGGTCGCCGCCGTCGTACTTGTGCACGAACCGTGGGCCCTCGCACCGTTGTTCGCCGCCCATCAGGTGCTGGTCCTCGGCATTCTGGTCATCATTTTCCAGTTCACCACCGAGCTGTTCATGACCCGTCACTACGGGCTGGCCATGGTGTCCTTCACACCGGTCATCCTGCTGATGACCCAGCTTGCGGCACCGATCGATCCGGCTGTGCTGATCCTGGAGCGCGCCGTGGAAACCCTGGTGGGCGCCGTGGTGGGAATCCTGGTGGCGGTGGCCGTTCGCCAGCGAATGGTGCAACAGCGGGCAGTTCGTTTCCCGCTACTTCGGCCTGCGCGCCGGCCCGGTGAGTAGCCGGTCCGGCAGCACCCGCGCGGCAACCGCCACTGCCTTGTAGCGCTTCGACGGGATGGACACCGCCTTTCCGCGGAGGTTGTCCGCGAGGCCTTCACGCACCACCCGCTCCGCCGTCAGCCACGCCCAGGACGGTGCCACCGCCTTGTCCATGCCCATCCGATCATGGAACTCGGTGTGCGTCAGGCCCGGGCATACCGCCGTAACGGTCACTCCGCGCGCCGCGTAGGCCAGGTCGGCCCAGCGGCTGAAGCTGAGCAGCCAGGCCTTCGCCGCTGCGTACGTCCCCCGGGGCAGGAACGCCGCGATACTCGACACGTTGATGATCCGGCCGCTGCCACGCTCCAGCATCCCGGGCAGCACGGCGTGGGTTAACTCCAGTGCCGCCCCACAATGCAGTTTGAGGTGCCGCTTCTCTTCGGCGATGCTGTTCTGTTCGAAGTCGCGCAACAGGCCAATGCCCGCGTTGTTCACCAGGATGGCCACCGGCCGCGCGGCGTCCGTGAGGCGTCCGACGACGGCGGCCACCCCGGCGTCGTCCGTCAGGTCCGCGGGCAGCACCTCCGCCGTGGTTCCGTACCGCTGTTGGAGGTCCGCGGCTGTCTGTTCAAGGCGGGCCCGGTTCCTGGCCACCAGAATCACGTGATGGCCCTGGGCTGCGAGTTGCCGGGCAAACTCGGCACCGAGCCCGGCGCTGGCCCCGGTGACGAGAGCTGTTGTTGTCATCCGCCCAGACTAGCCGGACCGGACAGCCCCCGGTGTCGAGTTCTGCGCCATCAATCCTCCATGCCCACGCTCCCGGCCTGTATTCATGGGCGAGCCATGGCCAAACCGGCCAATGATGGAGCAGAATCCGACGCACAGGCGTCATCGGGCTGACGGGCGTTAGTCTTCCGGCCAGTCGATGTGCTGCTCGTAGCCCTCATGCTGGCGGAGGTAACCGGCAATGAACGGGCAATGCGGGATGATCCGTTTGCCTGATGCCACAACGTCGTCCAGGGCGAAGTGGGCCAGGACCTTTCCCAGGCCTTTGCCCTTGAAGTCCTCGGCGGTCTCGGTATGGCTGAAATCCACGTGTCCGGGCCGGTCCTCGAAGAAGGACTGGACGGCGATCTTCCCGCCGACTCTCAGCTCGTAACGGTGATGCTCATCATCCCGGGCCAGTGAAACGGCGGGGCTGAACTCATCCTCTGTGGAAATCATGTTCTCAGTCATGGTTCGACACTGGCACTAGTTGGCCCCGCTGGCAATGGCCGCGCCTACCCCCGATGAGCACGGACGGCACCCGCTCCGGCCTCCTCGCCGGTGACCCGATCCGGCACCCTCCCCAGCAGCAGGACGGCCAGCGCAAAACAGGCCGCACCCCCTCCCAACAGTCCCAGCGTCAGCCCGTTGAACGCGGCGTCTGCCACCGGAATGAAGATGACTACGGCGGCCGTCACCACCGCTGGTGCGGGCCTGCCGCGGGCGTGGAGGGACGACGCCGGGCGGTCCTCAAGGCGCCCAAACGCCGCCACCACGGGCAGCAGCAGGGTGATTACTCCAAGAAGCACCAGCGGCCGCGCCCACCACCATTCGGCTGTCCCGGCCGCCGGTTTGGGGAAGTCGGTGAGCAGAAGGAGCCCGGACATGGCTGCCAGCAAAGGCAGGTGCCACAGGTACACCGTCATGGCGTAGCGCCCGGCGAGCATCACCACCGCCCGCACCCAGCGCACCCGGGAAACCCACTCAAGCCCGGGCCGGAAGAGCTGGAGTGCGGCGGCCTGGGACACGCCCAGCAGGAACAGGCAGAGATTCGGCGGGTTGAGGTTGACCAGCATGTTTCCCGTGTAGAGGCCAAGCCCGGTCACCACGCCGAGCAACAAATTGGCCGCGACGACCAGTCCCACCAAACCGGAGGTGGTGAGCCGGGCGAAGTGGCCGTCAGCCATCAGGAAACCCACCTGCTGCACGGCGCACCAGAGGAACACCAGGTTCGCGTAAGCGAGCAGGGGCACAGTGCCGCGGAAGCAGTCCACAGTAACAACCAGTGCGGCCAGGACGGCCATGGTCAGCCAGGGAGCGCGGGCGTGGAAGCGGGCGAGCAAGGGGATGTTCAGCTGAGCGGCAAGGTAGGCCGCCAGGAACCACAGTGGCATGCCGGCGCCGGTGGCGATCAGCTGGACCACCTGCGGGTCCACACCCGCCAGCAGCGCGGCCCACAGCCCGACGAACATAACCGCCAGCAGCGCAGCCGCCGGGCGGACCAGCCTGAGCAGCCGCACCTGGGCGAACTCGAAGCCATTGCCGCCGCCGGCCTTGAGCCGCTGCCAGGACTGCAAACCGGTGGTCCCGCCTGTCACAAAAAACAGCGGCATCACCATAAAGATCCAGATGACCGGCTCAAACCAGGGCTGGTCCCCCAGCGTGTTTTCGGAGGTCACCGTGCCGTTCGCATGCAGGACCGGGCTGACCATCATGCAGTGGCCCACCACTACCAGGGCGAGGCAGACAAAACGGACAAGGTCGATGCCCAGGTCGCGCTCGTGCGCCGCCCCGCGCTGCTGCCCGGATGGCCCCTGTTCCCTGACATCGCTCACATGCAATCCTCAACAAGCGCCTGAATGCCGTTGTCCCTTCTACATTGTGCGCGCCGGGCGTGGCGACAACCAGAAGGCGGAGGAACCCGTGACTGCGCGTCTTAGCCTGCCGCCACCGCCAGGATGCCGAGGACGACGGCGAGAAACGGCGTCGTGCCTTGCAGAACCGCCGCGCGGAGGTACTTCCGCCCCGTGAGGGCAAGTACGGCGGCGGCGAGGAGCATGGAGCCGCAGCAGCTGAAGATGAGGGTCCAGCCCACCACGTGCTGCGCGGAGCCGACGGCGCCGAACGCCACGCAGCCCACCCCGATGAAGGCGCCGACGGCCAGGAACAGGTTGTAGAAGCCCTGGTTGTAGGCCAGCGGTTTGGTGGTTTCGGCGTCGGCCTGGGAGTTGAGGCCAAAACGCTTCCAGGTGGCCGGCCTGGTCCAGGTGACGGACTCCATGGTGAAGATATAGGCGTGCAGGGCCGCAGCGATGAACGCAAAAAGGAGGGAGGCCAGGATCATGTGCTGATCCTAGCCTCCCTCCCCCGCGCCGAACCGCTCGGCACGCACCGAAAACTCAGCGGGTGAGCATCCCCAACGCCGCCCCTGCGAACTGCTTGGCCGAGGTGTTCCAGTGGCCCAGCAGGCCCTGGAGGTTCTCGCCGTCGGCCCGGTGCGCCGGCAGCCGCTCCTGGAGCGTGGACAGCACGCCCGTGCGGAGCTCGGTATTGAAGTTGACCTTGCCCACGTTCATGGCTGCAGCCTTCACCAGCTCGTCCGCTGGAATGCCTGACGCGCCGTGGAGCACCAGCGGGATGTGGGTCCGCACGGCAATGTCCTGAAGGACGTCCCAGCGCAGCTGCGGCTCGCCCTTGTACTTGCCGTGCACGTTCCCCACCGCGACGGCCAGCAGCTGGGCGCCCGTTCGGGCCACAAAGTCCTCCACCTGGGCTGAGTCGGTCAGGCCGGCGACGGCCACGCCGGCGGAGTCAGCACCAGAGGGATCAGTCCCGAAGGCACGGTCCTCGTCGCCGGCCAGCCCGCCGAGTTCGGCTTCAAGCACGACGTCGGCACCCAGGAGAGAGCGCGCCTCACGAACCAGTGCAATGTTCTCCTCGTACGGGAGGGATGAACCGTCCGCGAGGACCGAATCCGCCCCCGCCGCGACGGCGTCGGCCATCACCTTAAGGTCAGAAGCGTGGTCAAGCTGCACCGCGACGGGCACTGACGCGGCATCTGCCAGGCCGCGGAGCGCGGCGATCAGCCGCAGTCCGTTGGGTGTTGCGGCCGTCTTGGGGGCCACCAGCAGGATGACGCCCCGGCCCGCGTCCTCGGCGGCGCCCACCACGGCAAGGGCAGTGGTGAAGTCGTAGCACGTGAACGCCGGAACAGCCGAGCCCTGCTGCAGGGCCGTAGTAACCAGGTGGTCGAGTCGGGTGCGCATCAGACCCCCAGGCCTCCTACCAGGATCCAGGCCACGTACGTCAGGAGGAAGCCTGCGACGCCCAGGACGGTGGTGAGGACGGTCCAGGTCTTGAGGCCGTCCGAAACGGTGAGGCCGTAGTAGCGGACCACCACCCAGAACCCGGCATCCGTCACGTGGGAGAGGCCCAGGGCACCGAAGCCGATGGCGATGACGATGACCGCGATTTGCGCCGGCGTGTAACCGCCGCTGCTGACCGCAGCGCTCAGCAGGCCTGTGGTGGTGACGATCGCAACCGTGGCCGAACCCTGCGCGGCGCGCAGCGCCAGCGAGATGATGAAACCAAGCAGCAGCAGGGGCACGCCCAGCGTGTCCAGGGTCTTGGACAGCGCGCCGCCGATGCCGGAGACCTGCAGCACGTTGCCGAAGACGCCGCCTGCAGCTACGACCATGAGGATGGAGGCGATGGGCGGAAGTGCGCCCTCGAAGATTTCACCGGTTTCCCTCAAGGACCAGTTGCGGCGGACGGCAAGCAGGAAGAAGGACAGCGCCACAGCGACCAAGAGGGCGAAGAACGGGTTGCCGATGAACGCTGCAAGTCCGTACCAGGAATTGTCCTTGGGGATCATGAGGGTTCCCAGGGTTCCGAGCAGGATCTGCACGATGGGGGCGGCGATGAGGAAGATGATCAGGCCCGGGCGGGGCGGGGCAATGGCGGAGGCGCCTGGGCCGTCGTGGCCCACCTTGACAAGCGACTTGGTGCCGAATTCCTCCACCTGCGTCTTCACGGCAGGCAGCAGTTCGTAGTCCTTGCGGTTCATGATGGAGGCCACCCAGTAGGACAGGAAGCCCAGGGGCACGCAGATCACCAGCGAGATCAGGGCGATGAGGCCGATGTCGGCGCCGAGAACCCCTGCACCGGCAACGATTCCGGGGTGTGGCGGGACGGCGACGTGGATGGAGAGCATGATGCCGGCCATGGGCAGGCCGAACTTGACCGGGTGGACCTTGGCGATCTTGGCAAAGGCGTAGACGATGGGCACCAGCACGATGATGCCCACCTCGAAGAAGACCGGAATGGCCACCAGGAACCCGACGGCGGTGAGTGCCACAGCGACGCGTTTGGCCCCAAGCTTGCGGGTGAAGTGGTCAGCGAGGGACTGGACACCGCCGGACACTTCAATCATCCGGCCCAGCACAGCACCGAGAGCAATGAGGATTGCCACTTTGCCCATGGTGCTTCCGACGCCGCTGGAGACCACGGTGAAGATGTCCTGCAGCGGGATCTGAGCGGCCACGGCGACCAGGATGCTGACTGTCAGCAGTGCCACGAAGGCCTGGATCTTGAAGCGAATGATCATCACCAGCAGGAGGGCAACGCCCACGGCGGCGATGGTGAGGAGCAGTGGGGTACCCAGCTCCACTGCGGGTTTGATGGCTGGGGTGTCGGCCGCCCCCACCATCAGAGAGCTAATTAAGGGGTTCATACGGGTGTCTCCTTTGACAAGCCAGTCTTCCAGAAGACGGGCAGGATGGCTCTGGCGAGTTGTTAGTTGGTGGTGCGCTTGGTGGGGGCAACCACCTTGATGACGGCGGAGTCGTCTGCCGCGGCGAGGCCCTGGGCCTGGCCGAGGAGGTAGAGCTGCTCGGCTGCGGCGGCAACGGGGGCTGCCAGGCCGGCTGCACGGGTGGCCTTGCCCACGATGCCCATGTCCTTGACGAAGATGTCCAGGCGGGACAGGACCTCGGCACCTTCCTCGGTGTAGGCCTCGAGGATGCGGGGACCACGGTTGGAGAGCATAAAGGAACCTGCGGCGCCGGCCTCCAGGGCGGCGAGGGTTTTGGCCTGGTCCAGGCCGAGTGCGTCGGCGAGGGCCATGGCCTCGGCGGCTGCGGCGATGTGGATTCCGCAGAGGAGCTGGTTGACGGTCTTGAGGGCCTGGCCGTCGCCGGGCTTGTCGCCAACCACGGTGAGGGTGGAGGCGAGGAGTTCCAGCGCGGGCGCAGCCTTTTCGCGGGCCTCGGGGGACGCGCCGACCACGATGAGCAGGTCGCCTTCGCCGGCACGTTTGGGGCCGCCCGAAAGGGGGGCATCCACGAGTTCGACGCCGTATTCGGCCAGCTTGGCGACGGTGGCGGGGATGGCTTCGGTGCCCACGGTGCTGCCGAGGATCACGACGGCGCCCGGCTCCAGGACGGAGGCCACGCCGTTCTCGCCGAAGAGCACGTCGTTGAGCTGTTCGCCGTTGCGGACCGCGAGGAGGAGGGCGTCGGCGCCCTTGGCCGCTTCGCGGGCGGTGCTGAAGGTGGCGATCCCGGCTTCTTCGGCGAGCTTCAGGCGCGGCTCGGCGATATCGAAGCCGTGGACGGTCAGCTGGGACGCGAGGCGGGTGGCCATGGGCAGGCCCATGGCGCCGAGGCCCAGGACAGTGACGGTGTAGTTGCTGGTCATGGTGTTCTCCTTTGAATACTGGGGTGGAGCCGGTGGGCTAGAAAGTGTTGCTGAGCTTGCGGGTGACATCGGCGAGGGACTGGTCGTCGCCCACGTTGCCGGCGAACACGATGTACGGGATGCCTTTGGCGGGGCCGTCCACGGGCTCCCAGAGGGAGACGATGCCCGGCAGCATGGGGCCGCGGACAATCGCGTGGCGGATTTCCAAGCCGTGGGCGGCGACGTCGGAGGACGTGATGCCGCCCTTGGCGATGACGAACCGCGGCGGGAAGGTCTTGAGCGTCCGGTTGACTACGGCGACGACGGCGGCGGACACCGTGCGTGCGATCCGCAGGCTTTCGGCTGGGTCGTCAGTCTTGATGAGCAGGCGGCTGGTGTGGACGATAACGTCTCCGCCGTGGAGCGAGTCCACGACGGCGCTGACGATCTGGTCCAGGTACGAGTCGGCAGCCGTTTCGGTTTCGGCGGCCAGAAGCTTTTCGACGTCGATCTCCACAATCCGCGCCGCGCTGTGCTGCTCAGTGAGGGCCTTGAGCTGGCGGGTGGTGACACCAACGTGGGAGCCGACGACAATCAGGCCGCCCGCCTCCGAGGGGGTGTTGCCGGCGTAGGCCTCGGCGCCGCTGAGCTCGGTGCGGATGTCCTGGCCGATCCGGGCGCGGCCAAACGGCGGCCCCACGCGGTACAGCAGCTTCTTGCCGCGCCGTTCGGCTTCTTCCAGGCCCAGGGAGAGCACGCGGAGGTCATTTTCGGTGACGATGTCGGCCACGATGGGCGTGGAGTTCGTGGCGGGAGCGATGGCGTCGGCGATGGCGTTGGCGCTGATGGCCGCGCTGACAGCTGTGTCGCCGTCGGGGTTTCCTGCGGTGCCCGCGCTGGCTGCACCGGCACGGATGATGTTTAGGTCCAGGACGATCACCGATTCCGCGGCGAAGCGGCCTTTCGACTTCTCTTCGACGTACTTGGCCAGTTCGGAGTTTACGTAGCCAAAGCTCGCGTCCTTGGCGAATTCGGTCTGCGCCGCGGGGGTGAGCGTGCATGCATCATCGCCCGTACCGCGGGTGTAGTGCACGCCGCCGATCGTCACGCGGCCGGCGTCGGGGAACGCGGGAACCAGGACTACGCCGTCGGTCGCTTCGCCGCTGACCTCGGCCACAGTGGCGGCGATGACGTCGGGCTCAAGGGGGTAGTGGCCGCGGAGGGTGGAGTCGCTGCGGCTCACAAAGCCCAGCCGCAGGCCGGAGTCGGCCGCGGCCAAGGCGTTGCGGACCACTTCCTCGTTCCTGACAGCAGCCTCTGCCGGGTCCAGGCTCCGGGAGTTTGTCAGCACGTAGACGGCGGGCTTGGCCTGCCCAAAAGCCCAAATGAAATCCTCGACATCCCAGCGGGTGAGCACCGGCAAGTCCGCAACGGACTGCGTGCCGGTGGGGTCGTCGTCGAGCACTACCAGCATGCGAGGCGTCTCCGCATTGGAGGCGGCTACGGTGTCGGCCACAAGGCTGGCGGGAATCCGGACTTCGGCCGGGAAGGCGGCCAGGAGGTCTGCTTCAAGCGTCACTATGCACTCCGTTGTGGGTATTCATGGTCTCGATAGATATCTGTAAGATGTCTGACATCTAACATTTCAAATAGTGTGGCACAGCACATTCAAACGCGCAAGTAGACTTGTCAGACATCTGGCGACGGCGGCATAGGGGGACAAATGGCACGGAAATCACTGGTGGGCGTTGTTGCCGACGACCTCCTGGACCGGATTATCGCCGGGGATTTCCCGCCCGGATCCAGCGTGCCCGGCGAGCTTGAGCTCAGCGCCAAGCACGAGGTCAGCCGCATGACCGTCCGCGAAGCCATGAAGACCCTTGAGGCGCAGCGCATCCTAAGCGTGGAACGTGGACGCGGCACCTTTGTGAACCCGCTAAACCGGTGGGCCTCCCTGGAAGCTGTGCTGCGCGCCGCCTCTGAGGGGCAGAACGAGGCCGTGGCCTCGGTGCAACTTATTGAGCTCCGAAGGATGCTGGAAACGGGAGCCTGCGAGCTGGCCGCCACCCGGATCAGCAGCGGGGACATCGAGGCGCTGTTCGGCAATGTCGCCGCAATGCGGGCTGCACATGAAGTCAACGACGTGGCAGCGTTTGTCGAGGCCGACCTCGCCTTCCACGACCTCATCCTGCGCGCTTCGGAAAACGTTTTTGTTGCCGTCCTTTTCGAGCCCCTGCAGCGTGTGCTCGAAAAACGCCGCGCGGAAACGTCGGCCGTGCGCACCATCCAGGAGCACGCCATCGGTCACCACCAAAACATTGCCAAGGCGTTGGAATCGCGCGACCCCGCCAAGGCCCGCGAAGCCATGGATTCGCACATGCAGCAAACTTTGGATGACCTCAAGAACCTGGTTCTGGAGGCACCCTGACGCTGTTGGCAACGCTCCGGGCTCTGGCCATGCCCGGAAATCGCTACTAGGGTTCAAGGACGGCCCGCAACCGGGAATCGAAGGCGATCACGAGGAGCGAAGTTGTCCAATCACACGTACAGCATTACTGAAATTGTTGGCACGTCCGAAGAAGGCGTCGACGCAGCGGTCCGGAACGGCATCGCCGAAGCCAGCAAGACCCTGCGCAATCTTGACTGGTTTGAAGTGAAGGAAATTCGCGGCCACCTCGAGGACGGCAAGGTTGCCGACTGGCAGGTGCGGGTCAAGCTGGGCTTCCGCCACGAAGGCTGACCCCGGCTGCTCATAACCGATGGCATACCTGGTGGCCGCGCCCCAAACGCGGCCACCAGTGTTTAACCGGCGGACTTAGGAGCTTTTTGGCGGTGTTTTGTTGGCGCTCTTTGTCGTTAGTTGACGATGACGAGTGTGCTGGCGGCTGCTTCGATGACGTCGTCGGTGATGGTTGCGATCTGGTTGATTTTCAGTACACGAGTGATCTGGGGGAAGAGCCGCTCGGGGAGCCCTGGTCGGCGATTTCGACGGCGGCACGGGTGATGGTCTTGACCGTTTCGATCGGGTACTTGCCCACGCTAATCTCACCGGACAGCATGACCGCGTCTGCACCATCGAGGGCACAGGAAGTTTGATGCCCTTCTCCTGGGTGCCGGGAACGTCCTCGGTGGTGATGGTGAAAATGTCGGCCATGATCGCCACGGTCTTCCCCGAGGCCCGCTCCAGCCTTCCGGACCTTCCCGTAGGTGTTGTCATGCACGGTGTAATCGCGGTGCCTCATGTTCATGCGCGACGTCAACTCCGGCCTCCAGCACAGCCAGGGTGTTCTCGTAGCTGGCAATTGCCGGGCCAAACGTACCCACAATTTTTGCGCGTCTCATACTGTGTCCGCCCCTTCAACGTCGTGGAACTGCAGCACTGTTTTGTAGGCGGACGATAACTATTCAGCGCATGCAGTGGGGGCACGGGAATCCTCAAAGGGTTGGGAGAGAAGCGGGGCGGCTGCGTCATGTGCAACCGCCCCTCAGGGAAATGACTCAAGGGGGGTTAGGATGCTGCGGCTGGCGTTTGTGCGTGAGGGGTTGGGTCACCGAGTGCTTGGACAATGTTGCGCCCGATCTGCTTTAAAACCTGCGCCGCGCCTACCGGGTCATGTGTTGTGTCTTGAGAAGTGATGTCCGTAAGTGCGACAGTGTGCTCCAGGCCCAGTGCGTGGGCATCTGAGGCTTGTAGGTCTGAACATCCCACTACGGCCCAGACCGGGGTCTGCTTCGCCCGGCGGCAGACAGCGGAGATAAGTTTGCCGTCTACGGTTTGAGCGTCAAGACGCCCCTCACCGGTGATGAGAAGGTCAGCCGCGGCCACATGCGCGTCGAAGTTCAGCAGGTCGAGGAAATAGTCAGCCCCTGATACCAAGGTGCCTCCAAGAAGGAGGACTCCGAAGCCAATTCCACCGGCGCTTCCGGCGCCCGGTTGCTCTGCGAGTTCCGCGGCAGTACTACCCGGGACTCGTTGGAGGGTTTCGACGAAGTTCACGAGCCCCTCGTCCAGGGTGCCAACCATTTCCGAGGTTGCCCCCTTCTGCGGACCGAACACCTGGGCGGCGCCGTCGGGTCCTGTGAGCGGGTTGGTTACATCGCTGGCGCCCACCAGTTCGATGCCGCTGAGATCGAGCAGATTGGTCAGGTCGATGTCCGCGATGCGCCCCAGATCCCCGCCGCAGGGGTCAATGATGTTGCCTTGATCATCTCGGAATTCGGCCCCCAATGCAGCGAGCATTCCCGTTCCTCCGTCGGTGCTGGCGCTGCCGCCGAGCGCCACAACTAGACGACCCGGCTGCAGTGTGGCGGCGGCACGGATGGCCTCGCCCAGTCCCCGGCTTGAAGCTTGGAGTGGACGGAGTCCATCCCTGAGCGTTGCGAGCCCGCAGGTGGCTGCAACTTCCACCACTGCGGTCATCCCGTCGTATGCGATCCGCGTCTGGCGTGGCTGTCCATCACCGTCGTGAACCGTAAGTGTCCTTGAAGAAAATCCCGCCAGCTCTGCTCCTTCCACGCTTCCGTCACCGCCGTCAGCCAGTGGCAGTTCCGAAACGTGGATGTTCCGGGCACCAGAAGCTGATTCGATCCCTGCCCGAATAGCGGCGGAAACCTCCGCAGCAGTGAGGCAACCCTTGAACTTGTCCGGTGCGATGAGAATGTGCAGGGACAATGGCACTGCCTCCTTACCTTCGCGAGGTGCCTGTCCGTGCATCTGTTGGTAGTGATTCATTCCGGCCTGTTTCGTGCTGTCTTGGGGGTCCTGCCGCATGTCGGCGCGACTTTGTGCCTGGGTGGTAAGCAAGGGGCTTGAGGGCATGTCAGGGGACCATCCAGCCGAGAATCGGTGTGGACTGCAGGAATACGAGGGCGGTGAAAAGGACCAGCAACGCAAGGCTCCAGCCGATAAGTTTGCGGAAGATGTCACCTTCGCGCCCGGCAAGTCCTACTGCCGCAGCCGCGACGGCGAGGTTTTGCGGAGACAGCATTTTGCCGAGCACGCCTGCAGAAGAGTTTGTTGCTGCTGCCAGGACAGGGTCGAGCCCTGCCTGTCCGGCAACAGTTACCTGCAAAAGGCCGAACAGGGAGTTGGATGACGTGTCCGAACCGGTGATGGCAACGCCCAGCCAGCCGATGACAGGTGAGAAAAGGATGAACAATCCGCCGGCTGAAGCGAGGGCAAATCCGAGGCTTGCGGTCTGGCCAGAGAGATTCATTACGAACGAAAGCCCCAATACGGACATGACGGTCACAATGGTGAAGCGCAGCTGGACCAGAGTGTCCTTGTACGCTGTAAGTGCTTGGCGGAAGCTGATCTTATAGCTGGCCGTGACAATGATGCCCGAAATCAACAGCAACGTGCCGGTTGCCTTAAGGTGTTCCAGCTTGAAGGTTTGCGCCGCCACTGCCTTACCGGAAGCATCCGTCACGTTCAGTCCGGGCCATGCGAACGTTACCGACCCGACGGACGAAAGCCAGGACTTGATGGCCGGGATCTGGCTGACGGCGAAAACCGTGATGATGACGAGGTAAGGCATTACGGAAAGGAAAGTCGACCGGCGGGTTGACTGAGGGACTTCCGTGAGAGTTGCCCCCATTCCGCGGTGCACCGTTCCTGCCCCGGGAAGTGGAGCGATCCTGCTGTCCGTTCCAGCCTCTTCGAAGACAAGCTCGGTCTTCGGTTTCCACCAGCGCAGAGCCAGCAGCACAGCCGGAATTGTGGCCACGGAGGCAACGATGTCCGTCAGCTCGGCAGCGATGTAATTCGCCGTCAGGAACTGAGCCAGACCGAAAACAAGACCCGCTACCAACGCGATCTTCCAGGTTTCGCGCAATCCACGCCGCCCGTCTACCAGGAAGACAAGAATGAGCGGAACGATCACGGCGACGAACGGGGTCTGCCTACCTGCCATCTGCGACAGCGTGTGCATGTCGATTCCGGTGACCGCAGCAAGGGTGACGATCGGAGCCGCCATCGAACCAAATGCTACCGGGGCGGTGTTTGCCAACAGCGACACGAGCGCGGACTTCAGAGGTTTCATTCCTGCCGCCATCAACATGGCTGCGGAAATAGCAACCGGGGCACCAAAGCCGGCCAAGGACTCCAAAAGGGCCCCGAAACAAAACGCGATAATGATGGCCAGCACGCGCTGATCGTTGGAGATCCGCCTGATACGCGCCCCGAGGACCTCAAACCAGCCGGAAACGACGGTCAACTTGTAGATCCACAGCGCATTCATCAGTATCCACAAGATCGGTATCAGGCCATAAAGGATGCCCTCTCCCGTAGCGCTGAGAAGCTGCGAAACCGGCATCTGCCAGACAAAGACGGCTGTCAACATCGACAGCACCAATGACGTCAGCGCTGCTTTGTGCGCCTTGACGCGGAAAACGCCCAGCAGTACGAATAGCACCGCTAGAGGTGTTGCTGCCAATAACGCTGACAAGACTAAGGACTCCCCTACCGGGGCCAGGATTTGTTCAAACATGCGTGATCTCCTCATTGAGACAGGGGCAGCCCGGATAGGCCGCTGTGATCCGAGCAACAATTAGATCCCACAAAGGTCACTTTGTCTAACAAGATTACATGTCAGGCAAGTGTACTTGCCTGCAATGCTTTCGTATCATGAAGCAGAGCGAAGGAGCACCGATGGTTACCCACCTGCTTACCGTTTCCTTGGTGGAGGCAATTGCAGACGACATACGATCCCGGATATTGCGCGGGGAGTATCCGCCGGACGCTTCATTCAAGGAAGTCGAAGTCGCCGCCACCTATGAGGTCGCAAGGCCAACAGCGAAGGCAGCTATCGAAAAGCTCGTTGCAGAGTCACTCCTGGAACGCCGCTCCAACAAAACGGCACGTGTCGTAACCCTCACCCCGGACGACGTCCGGGACATCTACAGGACCAGAGCGCGACTGGAGAAAGCCGCTCTTCTCCACCTAGCAGAGACGAAAACGGTGCCGGCGGCCGCCTTAGCGGCACAAGAAGACCTCGAACGGATCAGTGGCGGATCAGGGATCGATATCGTCGACCCCGACATGCGTTTCCATCTGGCATTGGTTGGAGGGCTGGACAGCCCTAGGACCAGCCGGATGTACGATTCCCTAATTTCCCAGGTCAAGCTGTGCATGGCACAGATCCAAGGACTCCACCTTGTCCAACCAGACCGCATCATCAAAGAGCACCGCCAGTTGCTAAAACTTATCGAAGAAGGCAACGGGGCAGCGGCGGCGGAGTTCCTGGACGTGCATCTAGCCAGACCCCGCGAGCGCCTTGTAGCTGCTATCGGCGGAGAGCCGGGTCCCGAAGCCGAGGTCGAGTCACAGCTGGGGTGAAAAACTTCTGCTCTCAATCCCAGAAGCCAGCAAGAAGCTGGACATCGAATGCTGCGTGAAGCGTCCTCCTGCGCCAGCTAACGGCGCAAGATTGGGAGATTCTTGTCAGAAACGGTCGATATCTCTAGTCGTTTTTGACTGTCGCAGATAAGGGACCACTATCTGGCACATAGCAGTGGACGTCGGCCGGGTTCAGCGCTTCTTTCTGAACTCCTGCCCGGCGCGTGTACCGCCGTCGACGAGAACGTCGGTGTCGGTGAGGTAGCCAGGCCCTTAAGTCGCGCAGAAGGCAGGGACGGCGGCAATCTCTTCGGGCTGACCGAAGCGTTTGAGTGTGACTTTCGGCGCCACATGGCGGCCTTTTTGCGGCGCTATTTGGCGCCGGGTGCGGCCCGCAAGGGGATCCTTCACCGAACGCCGTCAGCATCTATTCAGGCACTTCAGCACGGCCGGCTCCAAGGTAATTCACTTCTAAGCCGCTCCTCTGCAGCCTTACGCTGGTTTTCCAGCAGCTCTTGGCCGATATCAAAACGGGTTGGAGGCCCAGCCGGTGTTGGCGGGTACACCCCCGACTGGAAACCAGTCCAATGTTTCCGTGGGCTCACGGTTCATCCGCTAGGCTCGCTTTTGGTCCGTTGTGGGCCTTGACTCGGCTACGGGGGGCATATCCATGGTGGGAACTGGTAGTACATCAAAGACGGGGACCGGCCTGCCCCTGGTTCGGCCAGCGCTACTTGTTGTGCTGTCGCTGGGACTGGCCGGGTGCACTTACGCGGGCGCTCCAACCCAGGCGGAACCGGCCGCCGTCCAGGCCACCCCCGCTGCGGTTGCGTCTTCCGCCGCGAAGCCTGCCCTGAGTGGAGAAACCGTGCAGGACTCGTTTGGCAACGCGGACTTCTACACCACCGTTCCAGGCGACACTCTCCCGGCCGTGGCGGCGGCGTACAAGCTATCCGAGGCGAAGGTCGCCGGGTTTAACGGCCTCCAGCCCGGAACTCCCCTCAGCCCGGGCACACGGCTCCGGTTAATTCCGGCCGGTCCCATGCCGGGCGCCCAGGGGGCTGCCACGATTGACGCAAACGGCATTCCAACGGGTTACACGATAGAGCCCGAAGACAGCTTGGCTGGCATCACCTACAGGTTCAACCTGACCTCTGAGCAGTTGGCGGAAGCGAACAAGGTCCCGTTCACCTACGAAAAGGGGAACGTCTTCTTCATCCAGGCCGGCAAGGTCATTCAGCTGCAGAAGAAGCCGGTGGACAGCCGCTCCGGGTCCGGTACAGAGGTCAACAACTCGTTCGGCCAAACTGTCTTCTACACGACGGTGGACGGTGACTCGTTCGACAGCCTGGGCTACAAGTTTCGCTCAACCACGGCACAGATCCTGATGTACAACCCCTCGCTGTCGGCGGATCAGCCCATCCCTGCCGGCACGAAGGTTCGACTGATACCCGGCGAACTGAAAATCGAGGGCGCACAAGGAACGTCCACCGCAGACGCCCAGGGCATTCCGCTGACCTACACCACCGCCCCCGGGGACATCGAGCGGCAAGTTTCATTCCGCTTCGGCGTGACTGACCTGCGATCGGCCAATCGTCCGAGCACGGGCACGGCCGGGGCTTGGTATGACTTCACAGACCTGCCCAACGGCGAACTTGCGCCGGGGCAGACCATCAGCGTGGCGCTGGACAAGCCCATTAACAAACCCGGGCCCTGACGTTCGCCCGTTTGCAAGGGATGCTTTACGGGGCGCCCATGGGAAGTGTCGAAATCGGGGCACCCAACGCGAACGGCCCGGTCTTGGTAAAGCCCTGGCCGCATGTCGAAACGGAGACACCCTTGTCGTGACCAAGCTTGATCGCCTCGCTCGGTCGCTGCCCGACGCTAGGGACATCGCGGACGAGCTCTCCCGCAAAGGGGTTGCCTCAACCTTGGCGGCAGCGTCTATGACCCTCACGATCCGGTAGGGAAGCTGCAATTCAACGTCCTAGGCATGGTTGCTGGGTTCGAAGCCGACCTAATCCGCGCCAGGACGCGGGAAGGAATGGCAGTGGCAAAAGCTAGGGGCCGGCTGCGAGGGAAACAACCAAAGCTCTCGAAAGCCCAAGAGGCGCACCTCGTTAGCCTCCACCAAGGCGGGGTGCACACCACCACCGAGATTGCCGAACTATTCGGCATCGCTCGCTATACGGTCTACCGCGCCATCCAAAGAGCAACGCCAACCGCCCAGGTGACAAATAGCGCCGCGAAAAGACCGCCATTTATCGCCGAAAGTCACAGCGTTTGAGGGCGGAGACTTGCAGGAATTCGGACGCGCCGTGGTCTTTCTCGAGTTGTCCCATCGCGGTGTCGAAGCTTCCAGGCGAGGCCGAGACGACGCGGGCACCTTTGCTGCCGAACGAGCCTGCGAGTGAGCGGGTGCACCAGATCACGAATGCCTTGCTGAGACCGTAATCGACGCCGGTATGCGGCTTCTTGCCGAAGATGCTGCCGCGTTTGACGGTGCAAAACAGCGATCAAAACCACTGTGAGGATCGCCGGTGGGCGCTATCGGCGGCCGGTGCAGCCTGCGGTCGGCGAAGTGGCTGACGCGAGCCCAAAAAATGCATAGGCTCGTAGTTGGAACATTTCCGAAAACGGTTTCCAGTGCGGCTCGGCCCCGGGAACCACTTTGCAGCAACAAAGGAGTCACCTATGACTGACATCTCCCTGAATAACGGCGTCACCATTCCCCAGCTCGGCTTCGGCGTTTTCCAGGTGCCACCGGAAGACACGCAGCGAATCGTCGAGGACGCCCTCGAAGCCGGCTACCGCCACATCGATACCGCGGCCGCGTACCGCAACGAGGCCGGCGTCGGTGCGGCGATCGCAGCCTCCGGAATTCCGCGCGAAGAACTCTTCATCACCACCAAGCTCCGCAACGGCGACCAGGGCCGGGCACAGGACGCGTTCCAGGACAGCCTCGAGGCATTGAAACTTGATTTCCTGGACCTTTACCTCATCCACTGGCCTGTTCCCTCGCAGGGGCTCTTTGTCCAGGCATGGAAGGAAATGGAGCACCTGTATTCAGGTGAGCAGGTCCGCGCCATCGGGGTCTCCAACTTCCTTTCCGACCACTTGGACACGTTGCTCGAAGCCAGTGATGTTGTTCCCGCGGTGAACCAAATCGAACTTCACCCCAGCTACCAGCAGGCCGATCTTGCTTCCAAGAGCCGTGCCCTGGGGATAGCAGTGGAGGCCTACAGCCCCCTTGGCCAGGGTGGAGACCTGAACGGAAACGCTGTCACCGCGGTGGCGCAGGCCCACCACGCCACCACCGCCCAGGTGGTCCTGGCCTGGCACCTCGCCGCCGGCACCATCGTCATTCCCAAGTCAGCTGACTCGGCACGCATGCGAGAGAACTTCGCCGCCACGTCCCTGGGACTGACCGACGACGAACTCGCCTCGATCACCGCCCTCGAGCGGGGTGCGCGCATCGGTTCGGATCCCGCCGTCGCAGCTTTCTCGCAGCTCTAGAACCGCTGACGGGCCTGCCGGATAACCCCGGCAGGCCCGGGTGGTTGAACCTGTCACCAACCAATTCCGGCTAGTGAGGATCCCTGTGAAATACACCCGTCTTGGACGTTCCGGCCTGAAGGTGTCCCGGCTGTGCCTTGGCACCATGAATTTTGGCCCGCACACCGGCGAACCTGACGCTCACAAGATCATGGATTCCGCACTGGACGCCGGCATCAACTTCTTTGACACGGCCAACGTTTACGGCGGAGCCGGGCACCGCGGCTGGACTGAGGAGATCATCGGCCGCTGGTTCGCCCAAGGTGGCGAGCGCCGGGAACGGACCGTCCTGGCCACGAAGCTGTACGGCACCATGACGGACCGCCCCAACGAGTCCAGGCTGTCCGCACTCAACATCCGGCGCGCATTGGATGCCAGCCTCAAGCGCCTGCAGACGGACTACGTTGATGTGTACCAGTTCCACCACATCGACAGGGACACCCCGTGGGACGAGATCTGGCAGGCTACCGAGGTTGCCGTCCAGCAGGGCAAAATCCTGTACTCGGGCAGCAGCAACTTCGCCGGGTGGCACATCGCGCAGGCGCAGGAAGCCGCCCGCCGCCGGAACTACACTGGGCTGGTCAGCGAGCAGTCCATCTACAACTTGTTCCGCCGTGAAGTTGAGCTTGAAGTCATTCCCGCAGCACAGCAGTACGGGCTGGGCCTGATCCCGTGGTCCCCGCTTCAAGGCGGGCTCCTCGGCGGGGTGCTGAAGAAGGAACGCGCGGGCGTCCGGCGCGCGGAAGGACGGGCCGCGGAGACGCTCAAGAGCCACCACGAACAGATTCAGCAGTTCGAGGACTTCGCTGACGAACTGGGCCACGAACCCGGCGACGTCGCGCTTGCCTGGCTGCTGCACCAGCCCGCGGTAACCGCACCGATCGTAGGTCCTCGTACGCAGGAACAGCTCGACGCCGCCATCCGGGCTCTGAACGTCACGCTCGACGACGCAGCACTCAAGAAACTCGATGGCATCTTCCCGGGCCACCGTCCGGCACCGGAAGACTACGCCTGGTGAACCTTTTGGGTCCCGACGCCGACACCGTGGCACCACGGAACCTCCTCTTCCTCGGTGGCACGGGGGTGATCAGCGCAGCAGCGGCTCAACGCGCCGTCGTGCTCGGTCACCGGGTGACCATCCTCAACCGCGGCCAATCCGCCAGATCCGTACCTGATGGTGCGGAGGTCCTGCACGCCGACATCCGTGACGGGGAGGCCGTGCGGGGCGTGCTGGCGGGGAGGGAGTTCGACGCCGTTGCGGACTTCCTGACCTTCACCTCGGATCAGGCGCGGGCCAACATAGAAAACTTCCGGGACCGGACCGGCCAGTACGTGTTCATCAGCACGGCGTCGGCGTACCAAAAGCCGCCCACCCGGCTGCCGATCCTCGAATCCACGCCGTTGAAAAACCCGTTCTGGCAGTATTCGCGGGACAAGATCGCCTGCGAGGACGTGCTGTTCGGGGCCTATCGCTCTGACGATTTTCCGGTCACTGTGGTGCGCCCGTCACACACCTACGACCACACGAGAGTCGGCCTGCTGGGCGGCTGGACGGACATTCACCGCATGCGCGCCGGCCAGCCGGTTATGGTGCACGGCGACGGTACCTCGCTCTGGACGGTGACGCACACCCGCGACTTCGCGAAGGCGTTCGTTGGGCTGCTGGGCAGGCCGCAGGCAGTGGGCGAAAGCTATACCATCACCTCCGATGAATACCTGCCTTGGAACCAGATCTACGGCCTGTTTGCGCGGGCGGCCGGGGTTTCCGAGCCGGACCTGGTCCACGTCGCCTCCGAAACGATTGCCGCCCAAAGTACCGGCTACAGCCCGCACCTCGGGCCCAGCCTGCTCGGCGACCGGGCTCACTCGGTAGTGTTCGACAATTCCAAGATCAAAGCCCTGGTGCCCGGCTACACGGCCACCATTCCTTTCGCGGACGGAACCCGGGAGATCGTCAACTGGTACGACAGCCGCCCGGAGCTGCAAGTGGTCGACCACGAATTCATGGCATTGAGCGACCGGCTGATCAGTTGGGCGCGGGGCGCGCGCTAGGCTTTTCAGTCCACGGGGTCTTTTTCAACCCATTGGGCCCGCCATTCGGGCGCGTTGAAGGCTTCACTCCAGTACGCTGTCTCCTTGGCGATCTTTCCGTCCCGGAACTCGAAGATGAACACCGTTTCGTACTTCGGCCCGTTGTAGTCCAGCAGGGCTTCGGCCACCACCAGGGTCCCGCCGCTCGTCATCCTTCGCGGCGTAATGGTGGGCAATTGCGGGAAGGCGCTGTAGATCCCGCGCCGGTTGTCCGCGCCTCGCACGACCTCGCCGGACTGCGGCCAGTGCATCACCGCGTCGTCGTGAAACAGCTCGTCCATAACCTCGATGTGGCGTTCGTTGATGCACTCGATTAACCGGCTGACCACGTTTTCATTAGCGCTTGGTTCACTCATTCTGCCCTGATTTCCTGATTATTTCGGTGGAACGCCAACACTTGAATTGTCCTCCGGAAGCTCCGGGTGCGCCACGGTCAACCCGGCGAACCGGCAAGCTTCACGGCGTGATTCGGGGCAGACTGGTGAGATGACACTCTCACCGCTCATCACACTCAACGACGGCCACACCGTCCCGCAGCTGGGGCTCGGCACCTGGCCGCTGGACGACCGCCAGGTCGCAACCGCCGTCGTACATGCCCTGGAAGCCGGGTACCGGCACATCGACACCGCCGTGAAATACGGCAACGAGCAAGGCGTGGGGAACGGAATCCGCAACAGTGGCGTTGACCGCGGCGAACTGTTTGTGACCACCAAACTGGACGGTGAGTTTCAGGGTAATGACCGGGCTGTGGCGGGGCTGGAAGGATCGCTGAGCCGCATGGGACTGGACTATGTGGACCTCCTGCTCATTCACTGGCCGCTCCCGGCGCGCGACAATTTCGTCTCGACCTGGAAGACGTTCGAACGGCTGCAGGCTGAGGGGAAAGTCCGGTCCATCGGCGTCTCCAACTTCAAGCCTGCCCACTTGGAGCGGCTCCTGGCCGAAACGGACGTGGTGCCGGCCGTGAACCAGGTCCAGCTGAGCCCGGCCATCACCCGGACCGCTGATCGTGAGTTCAACACTCAGCATGGAATAGTCACGGAGTCCTACAGTCCGCTGGGAGGTTCCGGAGCGAGCCTGTTGGAAGCTCCCATCTTGACCCAACTCGGTGAAAAATACGGCAAAACGCCGGCCCAGGTGGTGTTGCGCTGGCATATTGAGCATGGACTTGTGGTCATTCCAAAATCGGCAAATCCGGAGCGCATGCGGCAGAACCTGGAGGTGTTTGATTTCGCCCTGAATCCGCAGGATCTAGCGGAACTTGCGGTCCTGGACGAGGGTCCCGGCGCCGGGAACGATTCGGACCGAACAGGGCACTGAGAGGCCCCCTAACCGGACCCTCAGGTGGATCCAGAGTGGCGAAAAGAAAGTAAGCATGATTAGTATTGAGGCAGAGGGATGAAGCGTACCCGGGATCCGGGCACCTCCCTGACTTAGGAAGAAGGAACGACAAAAATGGGCTTCTTTGGATTTCTGATTCTTGGCCTTATTGCCGGTGCTATCGCTAAGGCGATCCTTCCCGGCCGGCAGGGTGGCGGAATTTTCATCACACTGCTTCTCGGTGTAGTCGGAGCGTTCCTCGGCGGCTGGCTGGGTAGCCTGCTCTTCAACGCGCCGCTGCAGGATTTCTTCTCCATCCAGACCTGGCTGCTCGCGATCGTCGGCTCGATCATCGTGCTGCTGATCTACGGCCTGGTCACGAAGCGCAGCGTCCGCAGCTAACTTCATCACCGGCTTGAAGACCGGCCTTGGGACATTTCCCTGGGCCGGTTTTCTTTCCCTCCGGCCGATTGTGCCGGGGATTGAAACCTTCTCAACGGGCAGGAGTTCATTATGAAATCGAAACTTCTTTTGGGTATTGGTATCGCCGCAGGCTACGTTTTGGGATCACGGTCCGGCCGCGCAGCGTACGACAAGTTGAAGTCCAGGGCAGCAGGCATCTGGGACAGTAAGCCCGTCCAGGACAAGGTCAGTGCCGCCACGGAAGCCATCAAGGAAAAGGCTCCCGGGGTTGCGGATCAGCTTGGCGAGGCCGCGCGCAGGGCGGGCACCGTGATCGGTTCCGCCGTCCACCACGACGCGTCCGCCAATGGCAAGGCAAAGACGTCCGACGCCGGCGCCTTGCAGGGTGCGTCGGGCACCGCCGGGGACCACATCCCCGCCCACAGCACCCACCCGGAAACGGTGAACCTGGGGACCTCGGATGTTGAATCCGATCCTGCGCTCAACGATAACCACGGCCAAGACTGGTCCGACGAGGGCGGTGCCACTCCCGCCGGCGCAGCCACGAACGTTGATCCTCGGCGGGATTGATCCATCGTTTCCTTACGGGTACGTGACGGCACCGCCGCCGCGTGACACAAAGCCCTGCGGGAACTGTGCTACAACTGATTGACCTTGCTGGCCGTCGCGATCCTTGGGGGACGCGGCGGCCGGTGGCGTCTCAGGTGATGGCAACCAACGGGGCCCACGTGGCCGGCCGGGATATTCGGGAGTACACATGAGCACTTCAGGCAACATCCCGGCCGCACCCGCGGGGTGGTACACAGATCCTGCCGGCACCGGACGGCTCCGCTGGTGGGACGGCTCCGCCTGGACCGACCAGTTCAGCACCCCGCCCCCGCAAGTCCCTTATGGCTGGCCAGCCGCCACCAGCCCCTATTCAGGGGCCAGTCCCTACGCTGCGGGCGGTTATCCGGCGGGACCTCATGCGAACGTCCCCGCTGGTTTTCAACGTCCTCTCCTGAGGCGCGACGCTCCGGTGTACAACCCGCTGATTTGGGTCATCACCCTTCTTCCGTTGCTGTCCACTGTTCTTCTGCTGCTCTGGACGCCGGAATTCAGGTTCATTTTTGTGGGCCGGCAGCGGACTTTGGACCCATGGTCACTGTTCACTCCCGCCTATTTCCTGATCCTCTTCTCGGGCTTCGCCACGTACGCGGCTTCGGTGCTGCTTGCCTACTTTGACTCCCAGCGGCTGAAGCGTGACGGCGTCGTCAGGCCGTTCCATTGGGCTTGGAGCTTCCTCAGCAACGCCGTGTACGTCATCGGGCGATCGGTGATCATGGCTAAGGTCGCCAGGGGCCGCGGGCTGGCGCCTATCTGGGTACTGATCGGCGTCGTCGTCCTCAACATCGTGGTGGCAAACATCAAGATGTCCGCGCTGATGTCGTCGATCGCAACCATTCCGGCCTGAGCCGGAGGGCACTGACTTTCGTGGAGCTCCATCCCTTGGAAGCTCTGGGATCCGGGAACTTAGTTCCCCCGCCGGCTGCCCTTGGGGACCATGAGGGCCAAGGCCCCGGCACGACGACGGCAACTGCCACACCATTGCGGATACTTACAGCTGTTTCTGGAGCTTCCTACCCGGGAATGTCCGACGGCGGCCAAAATGTCAGTGCCTCGAGGCAGTGTATTCCCATGGAGGCTTTGACGGCGCAGCTCGCGGGGAACGGCGGCAGTACCGCCGTGCTGACGCGCCCCGGTGTTCCTGCGCCGGTAAGCATGACAGCGGCGATCGCGGTGGTCCGAGCTGCAGTCGCTGCCGCCCCGGACCAGCTGGCCATGGCAGGCTATGCCGAGGCCGCCGAATTCGCCGCCCAGGCCGAGGAGCTCTCCCGGTCCGTGGACTACCTGCAGATCCTCGCCGCAGGGGCCGTGGACCGGACCCGCACCCAGGCCAT
>NZ_JBFRDI010000018.1:0-106612 GCF_052113505.1 Pseudarthrobacter sp. TAF60_1 | reverse complement strand
ATCCCCACCGCCATGCGCCAATGGCTCAGACTCCGCGACGGCAAATGCCCCTTCCCCGGCTGCACCAACCAATCCCTGGACAACGACGCCGACCACCTCCTCGCCTGGGCCAACGGCGGAACCACCGGCATCACCAACCTCGGCCAACCATGCCGCAAGCACCACCGCCTCAAACACACCACAACCTGGACACCCACACCCGCCACCAAGAACGAACCACCCGGCTGGACCTCACCCACCGGCCGCCACTACCAAACCGAACACCCCGACTGGGAACCACCCACCTGGCCAGACCAAATCCTGGACCAACTTCCCCACCAGGAGTGTGGTCCTTCCATGCCTGAATCCCTAGTGGAGTCCCCAGCGGGGTCGTTGCCCGAAAAACTGATGCCGGCAGATCCGGTACCTGAGTGGGCGTGGCTGTTGCGGCGTCGTCTCAGGGAGCCCGAGCCGGTTCCGTATGCGTCCATACCGGACCTGCTTTGGCTGACTGAACAGCCGCTGGAGGGAACCGGCGCGCGTTCGCCCGGAGGCGGCACAGGCTGATGAGGTCGTCAGGCAAGTGCTGCATCCCCCGTACGATTGCCTCTGCCCCCGTTCAGTCGACAGGACGCCTCTTTGGGATTCGCTTCGGACTGCGTAGGATCGGCCGCATGGGCATGCCGGGCACACGCAGTCGGGAGAAGTTCTTCCGACGGTGGGTTCTTGCCGTTACAGCCGGGGAAACTCTCGGATTCATCATTCCAGCCGTAGTTGGTGGAGTGTTGACCCTCGTCGCGGCGCCCGCCTCCGCCGTTTACCCCCTGATGATTGCCGCCGGAGCATGCGAAGGAATCCTGCTCGGGTTCGGACAATGGATCGGATTTGGCTCGTCGGTGGTACCGCGTGCTGCCTGGCTCACAGCTACCGGCACAGGTGCTGCCCTCGCGTGGTCCATCGGTATGCTGCCGAGTACTCTCGGTGGCGTCGACTTCGGTTCTCCCGCCGCTCTCCCGCTGATCATCATCGGGGCGGTGATGCTACTGGTCTCGATTCCGACCCTGCAGTGGCTTGTCCTCCGCAGGGTCGTCCGGCAGGCTTTTTGGTGGATTCCTATCAACGCAGGCGCGTGGGCTGTAGGCATCCTATGGACCCTGGCACCGTCCCCGTTCATCGACGAGAACACCGCCTTTCCTACGTTGTTGGGGTCATACCTCCTGGCAGGAATGCTTATGGCTGTCACTGTGGCGTCGCTGACGGGCTTCGCTGCCCGGCGCATCGTACCGGTCACGGGCGACCCGGAAGCAGAAACCCGTGAGGCCGGCTTCCCCGGCTAACGTCCGTCGGTCCGCACGGCACCTTCGTCTTAAACGGATAAGCTGTGGGTTATGGTGACGGCTGCGCGATCAGGTCCAGATAAGAGCGCGCGAGTCACCATCCGCGACGTTGCACAACGGGTGGGTGTTTCATCCGCGTCAGTGTCCTATGCAATGAGCGGGCGGCCCGGGGTTAGTGGCGATCTTCGCGATCGCGTCCTCGCGGCTGCAGAAGAACTGGGGTATCGCCCCAATAAGGTCGCCCAGCAATTGCGCCGCGGACGGACAGATGCCGTTGGCCTGCTTTTCGCCGACATCGCAAACCCGTTTTACCCTGATCTTGCCAGCGGAGTGATCGCCGCGGCCACCGTGGAGGGCTTCGAGGTATTCGTCTCCAACGTCGGCATTAATGGGGAGCGTCAGACCGAAGCGGCAATGGCACAGCTTGACAGGAATTCGGCCGGCCTGCTCTTCACCTCTGTAGCCGATCAGGACCGCGACTTGCTTGAAAGTCTCACCCGACGCGGCGTCCCCTTCGTCCAGTTGCATCGAGTGCTCGAGGGAACTGCCGCCGATTCGGTGGTAGTCGACAATCTGGCTGCGGCCAGGGAGCTAGCACAACATGTGGCGGGGACGGGCCGGAAACGAGTGGCCGTGCTCGGCGGTGCCGGCGCGTCAAGTGTTTCCCGAGACCGTGAGCAGGGCTTCCGGCAGGGCCTGGCGATGGCGGGAGCGACCATTGTGAACGAGGACGGGCTGTGGGGGGCGCTGACCCGGGAATCCGGCGCCGCTCGCGCCCGGGCGCTATTGAGTACCGGGCAGCAGGTTGATGCCGTATTGTGCGGCAACGACATGATCGCGGTGGGTGTACTCGACGTCTGCCGGGAACGAGGGCTCCGGGTACCGGAGGATTTGGCAGTCGCCGGATTCGACGATATGAGCTTTTCCAGCGCCGGCCCGCTGCAGCTGACCACCGTGACGGTCCCCCGCGAAATGATGGGCCGGCGGGGCTTCGAACTGCTGCTTCGCAGAATCCAGGGACACGACGGTCCCCCCGAGCGGGTAGTCCTTCCCCATACCCTTCAGGTCAGGGAGACAACGGGCTAAGCCACACCCGAATGTGACCCAGGCAATAAAAAATCCTCGATTGCCCTTGCGCACCTTGCCAACCGTGTGAATAATTAACTTAATCGATTCAGCAAGCCGAATTCTGGCCGGGCTGGAACTTAATCGATTCAGTTCCTGATTCGATGCGACATCCACATCGGATCCCAAACTTCTAAGGAGAAGAATGACTGCGAATGCTGCTGAAGCAACCCTGGAGGAGGCCGCCGTTCCTTACCGCGGTGAGCAGCCCTATGGCATCATCGACGACGTCATCGTGCCCGGCGCTCTCGACCTGGACGCGGACGAGCGCCTGTGGGTTCCCCAGTCCAAGGACGTGTCCTTCCGCCCGCTGATTCTCTCGGCCAGCCAGGGATATTTCGTCAACATCCTGCGCGTGCGCAAGTCCGGGATCCTCTCCCGCCACAGGCACGCCGGGCCGGTTCACGCGATCACCCTGAAGGGCCGCTGGCACTACCTTGAGCACGAGTGGTGGGCCGAAGAAGGCACGTACGCCTTCGAAACCCCGGGCGACATCCATACGCTCGTCGTCCCTGACGGGGTTGAGGAAATGGCTACCTTGTTCCACGTCACAGGTACCTATATCTACGTGGATCCCGACGGCAACCCGACGGGCATTGAGGACGTCTTCACCAAGATTGCCCTTGCCCGGGCACACTACGAAGCCGTAGGCCTTGGCGCCGACTACGTCGACCAATTCATCCGCTAAGAGGCTTCCTCTCCTCTCGGGGCCCGGAAGGCGATTCCCGGAAGCGCCACTAAACGGCCGCAACCCGGAGCCGAGTCCGGTGCTGCTCCCACGGCCACTACGGCCAGGAGCGGCACCGGACGGCATCCGGATACACCATAGACGCTGTAAACCTGCCCCGCCCTGCGCGGCGCCGACAGACCAGCCGTTATCACCCACTGCGGAACTTCGAAGGAGAAGAAACCGATGAACAAATTCCTGCAAGGCTGACCGTGAAAGTCCTTCGAAAACAAAGCACCTCACCTCAAGACGTGCAAGTGCAGGAACATCCCAAGCCCGAGCCGGCTCCCGGAGAACTCCTCGTCCAGACACTGGCCTGCGGCCTCTGCGGCAGCGATGTGCATGCATGGCGTCAGGACACGGGTTACGAATGGTTGCATTGCCCGGTGACACTGGGGCATGAAGCGGTCGGTGTCGTTGTAGGTACCGGAGCCGGAACAGGTAGCCATTGGATCGGTCAACGCATTGTGCCCATTGCCATCGACGGCTGCGGATCCTGCGATCTGTGCCGCCGAGGAACTCGCCAACTCTGCCTGGACCGAACCGTACTGGGACTCTCATTTGACGGAGCTGCCGCAGATCTTTTCTCCATCCCTGAATACCGCGCCGTGCCGGTGAACAATGATCTACCGGCTGCGGTTCTCGCCCTCACGGAGCCCCTGTCCGTGGCCCTGCGGGCGGTGACACGCCTGGAGCAATCTATACCGGCGCAGGCGCGCGTCATGGTCAGCGGTCCCGGACCGATAGGCCTCATGGCCGCGCTGCTCCTGAACCAGCGCGGCCATCGGGTTACGCTTCTCGGCGCTGCACGCGACGAAGAGCAGCGCCTGCCCCTAGCCCGGTTACTTGGTCTAGAAACCAGCGTGGCAGAGGAGGGGACCCCGGCAGGGCTGCACGGTTGGCTGGAAGCATCGGGCGCGGCCCCGGCGTTGTCCACTGCGGTGGCAAATATCGGCCCGGGCGGAACCATCGTCGTCGCCGGACTGTTCCCGTCTATCCCGGCCGTGGACATCAATGTGCTGGCCAGGAACGAGATCCAACTTGTCGGGAGCTACGGCTCAGTCGCCGACGACTACCGGAACGCGCTGGCAGCGCTGGAGGCAGCGCCTGAGATGTGGGCGTCACTGGTGACGACCTTCCCGCTGATCGAGGGCATTCGAGCGCTCCAGGCGGCCGCCGACGCCGAAGCCGTCAAGGTCGTACTCCTTCCCTAACGCGCCTGCAGGTCAACGCTGACCATAACCAGACGCCATCATCAAGCATCGTGACACATCCAACGGAGGACCCCCATGGTTAACGCACCCACCCAGACGTCCGTCACCGCCGCACGGACACCCATCCGCAAGGTCGTATTTGCCAGCCTTATCGGAACGGCCATCGAATGGTACGACTTCTTCCTCTACGGATCAGCCGCAGCGCTGGTCTTCGGAACGGTATTTTTTCCCAGCCAGGACCCGGCAACCGGAGTGCTCCTAGCCTTCGGCACCTACGCCGTCGGCTTCGTCGCCCGGCCCCTTGGCGGCATCATCTTCGGTCACTTCGGAGACCGGGTCAGCCGCAAGAAGATGCTCGTCATCAGCCTGGTGCTCATGGGGGCGGCCACTTTCGCCATCGGCCTGCTGCCCACCTACGCCATGATCGGAGTTGCCGCTCCATTGCTTCTCGTCTTCTGCCGCCTGCTCCAAGGCTTCGCAGTGGGCGGCGAATGGGGCGGAGCTGTCCTCATGGCTGCCGAACACGGCGACGACCGGCACCGCGGATTCTGGTCCTCATGGGTCCAGGCCGGCGTGCCGCTGGGCAACCTGATCGCCGCAGTCGTGCTGTGGATTCTGGCCGCAATGCAGTCAGACAACGATTTCTTGGCGTGGGGCTGGCGCATCCCCTTCCTTCTGAGCGCCCTGCTGGTGCTTGTCGGGCTATGGGTTCGCCTGAGTATCGAGGAGTCCCCCGTCTTTGCCGAAGCTAAGAAGGCCGCATCCCTGCGCGAAAAGACCAAGGCCCCAATCTTCGAGGTCCTGCGCAAATACCCTCGTGAGGTTGCCATCGCCATGGGCATGCGCCTGGCCGAAAACATCGCCTACTACATTTTCAGCATTGTCGTCATCACCTACATGGTCACCTATCTGGGAATGCGCAAGGACGTCGCTATTGCCGGCGTGCTGATCGGCTCCGTGGCCCAGTTCGTGCTCACTCCGATCATCGGATCCCTCTCCGACCGCGTTGGCCGCCGGCCCCTGTACCTGGCCGGAGCGGCAGGCACGGGTCTTTGGGGCTTCGTCTTTTTCCCGCTCATCAACACCCGTAACGACGGGCTTATCATCCTTGCCATCGTCGTCGGCCTCGTCTGCACCACGTTCATGTACGCGCCACAGGCAGCATTCTTCTCTGAACTGTTCGGCACCAGCGTCCGCTACAGCGGCGCCTCCCTTGGCTACCAGCTGGCATCGGTCTTCGCCGGCGGGCTGGCACCCCTCATCTCCATCGCCATCCTCGGCAGCGTGGACCAGAAAAACACCCTCGGTGTCAGCATCTACCTCGGCGTAGCGGCAACAATCACCTTCATTGCAGCACTTGTGGCAAAGGAAACCGCCAAATCGTCACTGCGGCACGACCGCGTGCTCGAGCCGGAGACCACGAAATGACGCCCGCAGGAACCGGTTCAGCAACAGGAAACACCGCAACCCTTACCGCCGGACAGCCGCTCATGGCGAACCCCTTCTCCCTGCACGGCAAAACCGCCCTCATCACAGGCGCCGGCAGAGGACTGGGCAGCGCGGTAGCCACTGCCCTGGGACGTGCCGGAGCAGAAGTCATAGCGCTGGACATCTCGCCTCTGAACGAATTCAAGGACGAACTGGAGGGGCAAGGCCTCAAGTGCCGGATCCGGTCGCAGAATCTCGGCAATCTCTCGCCGCACCAGGCCGCTGAAATCATCACCTGGGCCAAGGAAACCGGGAAAGGGCCCGATATTCTCGTCAACAACGCCGGACTGATCCGGCGCGGCCCTGCGCTCACAACCACCCTCGAAGACTGGGAATCCGTGATCGGTTTGAACCTGACTACACCTTTTGTGCTCTCCCAAGCGTTCACCCGCTCCCTGATTGACGAGGACAAGCCAGGAAGCATCATTAACATCCTCTCCATCAATGCCTTCCAAGGAGGCGTCGAAGTACCCTCCTACGCGGCATCCAAACACGGACTCCTGGGAGTGACCCGCGCCCTCGCCAACGAGTGGGCCCCGCATGGAATCAGGGTCAACGGCATAGCCCCCGGATACATGGAAACAGAGCTCACTGCAGCCCATCGAGAAGACCCCGCGCGGTACCAGGCCATGCGCAGCCGCATGCCTGTAGGCCGCTGGGGACAACCCGAAGAAATCGGCGGCGCCGCGGTCTACCTTGCGTCCGCGGCCTCCACCTACCTATCAGGAACCGTCATAAACGTCGACGGGGGCTGGCTTTCCCGCTAAGCCGGACGCCAGGCTGTCCAGCACGATAGCGCCGGCTCGCTGTGACGCTCCGGCTACCCGGGAGTCATCTTCGGCGAAATCCCTCTCCTCCGTCCGGGGATTCGTCGAAGGTCAGGTTTTCGTAGTCGGTGTCGTCTTCCTCATCCAGGCGGTCGTCAAGTTCCTCCAGGAGCCACGGGTTTACGCGGGCGAGGATATTGCGGATCTCCTCAGTTTCCACGGCGGCATAAAGCACCGGCCGCGCATCCCGGTACTTGGTGACCGGCGGCTTGTCCGGCCACTTCTCGGCAAGCGCTTTGACGCGTTCGGGCAGGGAGTTGTGGGCGTTGTCCGCGATCTTCACCAGGGCGGCGTCGTGGTCCTCAGCGATGTACCGGATGCCTGCCTGGTAGTCGTCCGGGTTGTCGTGCAGCCGGTTGGTAACCCGCTCAATGATGTCCGCTGCCCGCTCAGAGACACCCATCTCCAGAAGTGCCTGCCGGGTGATGGGAGTGTCCTCCGCGATGTCGTGAAGGTAGCCCGCAATCCGGATGTCGTCGTCGAAATCGGCGAGCGAATCCCCTACAGCAATGACATGGTCCCGATAGGGGCGCTTCAGCTTGTCCTTCTGCCGGTTGTGGGCAACCTCGGCCAGGACCTTCGCGGTCTCAACGGTGAATCTGGGTGTGGCGCTGTGCTCGGGGAAGTCCTGGGGTGACATGGTTCCAGCCTACGGCCCCTCACACCTCAGGGGGCAACGGCCCCCGGCATGCCGCGCCACACCCACGGCTCGCGGGGAAGGTCGGCCGGCCTGAACGCGGAGAGCGCAGCCTCCAGCGTCCCGGCGGGCAGGCCCAAGGACTGCAGGATGAGGTCGCGGACGTTGGCGGCGGTCGCGCCTTCTCGGGAAAGGTCCGCGAGGGTCACGGCACCGTCACGCTTGGCCAGCCGGGCGCCGTCGGAATTCACCACCAGCGGCACATGCGCATATTCCGGAACCGGCATATGCAGCAGGCTAGCGAGGTACGCCTGCCGTGGAGTGGACGGCAGGAGATCGTCGCCGCGTACTACTTGATCTATTCCCTGGGCGGCATCATCCACCACCACCGCCAAGTTATAAGCGGTCACACCGTCGTTGCGGCGAAGGACGAAATCATCCACCACGCCGGTGAACTCGCCGCAAAGGACGTCGAGCACGGTGTATTCCGTGACGTCCGCCCGGAGCCTGATAGCCGCAGGCCGGGTGGACCGTTTGTATTCCAGTTCAGCCGGATCAAGGTTGCGGCAGGTGCCCGGATAGGCGCCCTGCGGTGCGTGCGGAGCCGACGGTGCTTCCTGGATTTCGCGGCGCGTGCAGAAGCACTCGTAGGTGAGCCCCGCAGCGGTCAGCCGCTCAATGGCTGCGTCGTACACCGCTGTGCGGTCTGTCTGGCGAACGACCGCGCCGTCCCAGGTCACGCCGATAGCTGCCAGATCGCGGAGCTGCTCGGCTTCCGCGCCGGCACGTGCACGGTCCAGGTCCTCCACGCGCAGCAGGAAGTCCCGGGCCGTGGAACGGGCGAACAGCCAGGCAAGAATGGCGGTGCGGAGATTGCCTACATGGAGTTCACCGGAGGGGCTGGGGGCGAAGCGCCCGGCACGAGTCATGGATCAACCCTACGCAGAGTGACGGGGTCACACCGACAACACAAGAGCCCCTCAGCTACCGATGACGCCGAAAGATCGGACGCCCGGGAGTTAGGGGCTCTTGTCGTGTTTGCAGAATGACCGTGGTGTGAACAAGTGTCATCAGCGGCGGCCTCCTTGCGGGAGGCGGTGTCCAGTTTCCGGGTGGTGTGCCGGGGAGCCTGTCAGCCAGCGGGACCGGCGGTAGCCGTTTGCCTGCGTGTTGCCACCATTTGAGCAGATACCCTACAGTTGGCACAACCGGCAGTCGAACCAGTAGTCAGACTGATCAATGTATGCCGTAGAAACCGACGGGAAATGATCAGATTGCAGGAACTGGATGCCACGGACAAGCGGATTCTTAACGCCCTCGACGACGATCCCCGCGTGCCGATCATGGTCCTGGCCCAACGGCTTGGCCTGGCGCGCGGGACGGTACAGTCCCGCCTGGAGCGGATGACGGCGTCGGGCGCGCTCCGTCCCAACAGCAGCCGTGTTCTGCCTTCCGCCCTGGGACGCGGGGTGGCGGCCGCCGTGAGCGCCGAACTGGACCAAAGCCATCTCAACGAAGCCATCGCCGCACTCCGTGAGATCCCCGAGGTCCTCGAGTGCCACGCCCCCGCCGGCGACACCGACCTGGTGATCCGCGTTGTGGCAACCAGCCCGGATGACCTCTACCGCGTGTCAGAAGAAATCCGCCTCTGCCCGGGGATCGTCCGCACGTCAACCAGCATGTTCCTGCGCGAGGTCATCCCCTACAGGACCACGAGGCTGCTGAAGGGCTGAACCCGAACCAAGCGGCGGCAACGCGGGGTCACTCAAGGCTCGAAGAAGGGCCTCCGAATGGGCATTAAGTGACCCTGCGTTGCTGTTAGACCGGCGGCCCGGCGTTTGACTTGAGGTTCTTCATCACCAGGGTGGACGTCAGCCGCTCCACCCCCGGCAGCGAGGTCAGCTCCGCGTCGTAGAACCGTTGGTAGGCCGGCAGGTCCTCGGCGATGACCTTCAGCAGGTAGTCCGGCGAGCCGAAGAGCCGCTGAGCCTCCACGATGTTGGGTGTATCCGACACCCGGTTTTCAAAGATCTCCATGGTGGAGCGGTCTACCTGGCGCAAGGTGACAAACACGATCGCCTCGAACCCCAGTCCGACGGCGGCCGGATCGATGTCCGCCTTATAGCCACGGATCACTCCCGAAGCCTCAAGGTCACGGAGCCTCCGGTGGCAAGGAGCCACCGTCAAACCCACCTTGGCGGCCAGTGCCGTGGCAGTCATTCGCCCATCCTCTTTGAGGTGCCGCAAGATATTCCTATCGATATGGTCAATCACGCAATAATCTTACCCAAGAGACGTCAGCAGCGGCGAAATAGGTAAGCACTTATGGCCGCAAAGTTCATAGGCTTTGTCCTGTAGCCATCGGACAGGAGCCCGCCATGAATCCCCAGTTGTTTTTCGCCTTCGTGCTTGTGGCGGCTGCCCTCGCCTGCACCCCCGGGGTGGACTGGGCCTACTCCATCAGCGCAGGGCTGCGGCAGCGCAGCTTTGTTCCGGCCGTGGCCGGACTTTGCGGCGGCTATGTCCTGCACACCCTCCTGATGGTGGTGGGCCTGGCGGCCCTGCTGTCCGGAATGCCCGGACTCCTCGGCTGGCTCACCGTAGCCGGGGCGGGATACCTCCTGTGGCTGGGCATCAGCACCCTCCGTTCCTGGCGCGGAGCCTCCTTCAGTGCGGCAGACGCCGTCGGGAAGCCCGCCAACCAACTCCGCACTTTCCTCCAGGGCATGGGCACCAGCGGCATCAACCCTAAAGGCCTACTCTTCTACGTTGCGCTGGTGCCGCAGTTCGTCAGCCCGGAAGCCACTCTTCCGCTGCCCGTCCAATCCGGGCTGCTGGGTCTGACGTTTGTGGTCCTGGCCGGAGCCGTGTACACCTGCGTGGCGCTGCTGGCCCGCAAACTCCTGAAGTCCCGCCCCGGCGCCGCCCGTGCAGTGACGCTGGCCAGCGGCATCATCATGGTCCTCCTCGGCGCGGCGCTCCTGGCCGAGCAAGTGGTCCCGCTGGTTGCCGGGTTCACGCAGCAGGCCTAGAACTTGCCCTCTTAGACGCCGCGCTCCATGAACCATTCGGTGAACTCGGAGGCACGCCCGTCAGGTTCCAGCCGGATCACCCACAGGTTGTCATAGCTGGGCCGGTCACCCAGGTAATGCGTGAAGCCCTGAACGAAGGCCAGCCCGCCGTCGGTGCCCAACAGGCTCCAGTCAAAGGTCCATTCGTCGGGCTCGTCCCGCGCCGTCAGCCAGCGGTCCACAATCTGCTCGCCGCCCCGCCACGGATCCTTGTCCTCAGGCCGGGTGGCGTAAACGGCGTCCTCGGTGAAGAGCGCCCGGATATCGTCGGGCTCGTTGCTGGTCCACGCGGCGATGTACTTTTCCACCCAGGACCTGGCTGCGTCGTTCATGCCTCCGTTGTACCCCTGCACGGGGAACCCCACAAGGCGCCCCCGGGTTTGACGCCTATTTCCCGTCCAGGTTTTCCCACTCCTGCTCCCACAGCCGGCGCTCGTCCACGTCCTTGCGGATCACCTCGAAGGTTTCCAGCTCCGCGGGCCGGCCGCGCAGCCAGTCCCGCGGGTTGAGGGACCTCCGGCCGTTGTCCAGCACCAGCAGGGCCCGATCCGTCAGGGCGTCGTTGCGGAGTACTGGGTCCGTCTTGCGACGGCGGAGCACCTCCTGGAGCGCCTCCTGCGCCTTCGCGTGGGCGCCAAGCCGCCGCAGTGCACGGCCGCGGAGCAGCAGCAGCGCAGCCGACAGGTCATCGGAATTCAGCAGCCCCTCAGTCCAGATCACTACTTCCTTGTCCCGCCCCAGCGCGAACGCCAGCGCGCACCGGGCCAGGGCTGACGGCAATGACGGCGGCAACCCGGTTACCGTCTGCAGCGCCGCTTCCAGCTGCCCCGTTTCCCGCAGCGAGTGCGACAGCGCCAGGAAGACGGACTCCTGCCCGAACAGCACCGGGACCTGGATGCGTTCTGCGACCTCCACCCGGGTGACCACCCGCGTCAGGTAGGTTGCCGCGTACTGGTTGGCGTCGTCGTTGTTCCTGATGGACAGGCCCCGCTGGAGGAGCTCGGAAGCGCGCAGGTAGCCGCCGTGCTGGTAAGCGAGGAGGCCGGCCATGACGGAACAGAGCCCCGCCCAGCCGGGGTAGGTGCGGCCCAGGACGATCAGCCTTTCGGGTTCCTTGCTGTTGAAGATGGCGTCATGGACTGCCCTGACCGCCTTGCCTGGCATCAGCTTGAGCCGGGGGACGTCGCCGTCCACGGCCAGGAGCGCCGCATCCCGCCCGCCCAGCACGCCGTGGATCAGCCCGCCCACACTGCCTGCGAGCTCCCGGACGGGCGTCTGGAATTGCACGTTTCCGAATGGCGTCAGGTCACGGGTATCCCGGTAAATCGGTCCTCTGGCATCCCCCACGCTCATCCCTCCATGCTACGTGGCAGCCCTGCCCGGACCCTACGTAACAGCGGCGATCCAGAGTCCGATCACCCAGGTGCTGGCAGCCAGGCAAGCCAGCCCGAACTCGGCAAGCATGCCCAGGCCGGTGGCCTTCAGGGCGGCCCAGCTGGTGGTGGTTGCCGTGCGGAGCTGCCGGGTCCGGCTCAGCTCGCTGAGCAGCAGGCCGGCAGCGAATCCGACGAAGAGCCCCACCACGGGGATGATGAACATGCCGATCACGCCCGCAATCAGGCCCACCACCACGCTCCGGCTGGGAATGCCGTGTTGCTTGAGCTTCCGGCCGGTCAGCACGGCGCTGGCCGACATGCCGGCGACCACAAAAACCATTCCCACCGCGAAGATCACCCAGCCCAGCGTTCCGGCGCCACCCCAGATGGCCCACGCCAGCAGGCTAAGGCCGATCAGGAAGCTGCCCGGCAGCACCGGGATGATGGTGCCGGCGACTCCCACCAGGATGGCAACGCCACAGAGGATGCTTACAACGGTTTCGGAGTTCATGAGCCCCAGTTTAGGGTGGCCCGGTCAGGCTACCGGAACCCGCCTCCCAGGCTCGCCGCGCGCCTTAACCACCGACGGCGGTGCCTCCCCTTCGAAAGGGAGGCACCGCCGTCGGGCGTTATGGCAGTGTGTCGCGGCGGAGGTTACTCAGCTTCCACAGCGGCGGCGACGGCGGCCGTTACCGCCGGTGCAACGCGCGGGTCCAGCGGGCTGGGCACGATGTAGTCCACCGAGAGATCGGCTTCGGCGAGTTCGGCGATGGCGCGGGCCGCAGCCAGCTTCATGGCCGGCGTGATCCGGCGGGCGCCGGCGTCCAGCGCGCCGCGGAAGATTCCGGGGAATGCCAGGACGTTGTTGATCTGGTTGGGGAAGTCGCTGCGGCCGGTGGCCACAACGGCGGCGTACTTGGTGGCCACCTCGGGAAGGACTTCGGGGTCCGGGTTGGAGAGGGCGAACACGATGGAGTCGGCGTTCATCAGCTTCAGGTGCGCCTCGTCCAGCTTGGAGGAGGAAACCCCGATGAACACGTCCGCACCGAGCAGCGCTTCGCCCGGTCCGCCCGTGACGCCGCGCGGGTTGCTGCGCTGTGCCATCTCCGACTTCTTGCTCTGCGCGTCGGCCGCGATGTCCGCCCGGTTACGGTTGATGACGCCCTTGGAGTCGAGCAGGACAACGTCCTCGATCCCTGCGGTGAGCAGGATTTCGGCGACGGCGATGCCAGCTGCGCCCGCGCCGGAAACCACTACGCGGAGCTCGGCGAGTTCGCGGCCGGTGACCTTGGCGGCGTTGGTCAGGGCGGCGAGTGCCACCACTGCGGTGCCGTGCTGGTCATCGTGCATGACCGGGCAGTCCAGCGCCTCGATGAGCTTCTCTTCCAGCTCGAAGCAGCGCGGGGCCGAGATGTCCTCGAGGTTCACGGCGCCGAAGCTGGGGCGGAGGCGCACCAGGGTTTCCACGATCTCGTCAACGTCGGTAGTGTTCAGGACCAGGGGAATGGAATCGAGTTCGCCGAAGGTCTTGAAGAGGGCGGACTTGCCCTCCATGACGGGCAGTGAGGCGCTGGCGCCGATGTTGCCCAGGCCAAGCACTGCGGTGCCGTCGCTGACCACTACCACCAGGCGCTGCGCCCAGGTAAGGGTCTTGGCGAGCTCCGGGTTGTTGTGGATGGCACGGCTGACATCGGCTACACCGGGGGTGTAGGCGATGGAAAGGTCGCGCTTGTTGGACAGCGGGACTGTGCTGGTGACCGACAGCTTGCCGCCCTGGTGGGCGTCGAAGATCTCAGCTTCGGTCAGCGCTGTGGCTGCGGAATTGTCGGTCGGTGCGATTGCGTCAATGGACACTTCATTGTCTCCTGGGGCTAGCCGTGGGCGCACGGCGCAGAATGGCTCAAGCGCAGGGAGGCTCAAGATGGTGGGGTTCGGCGCTTCGCGGGCCCAAGGGTAACGGGTCCGGGGTGAAGTCCTTGCAGCTGCGGGTTGCCAGCCACTCCGGTATTGCAATAGTAAACAGCGCTGGAGGTCGAAAACGGCGATGAAATTGGTACCGCCGCGTACTAAATCGATTTAGCGGCCTACTTTGTGATCTACATCACCCCATAAAGGCGTATTTAATCGTCTATTGGTCTAGACCAGTTACGCCGATCGGTGGGCTGCGCGGGCGTTCGGCGTCACCGGAGCAAGCAGGGTGCAGGCCTTCTTCAGGTCCTCTTCGGCCTCAAACAGCGAGAGACGGCGGTTGCGGACGGACTGGACCAGACCAGTGACCGTCAGCAGGAGCACGCGGGCCGCCACGGCGTCGTCGGAAGCTATGGCTACCGCCTTCTCGCTCAGCTCGTCAATCTCCTGCAGGAGGTCAGTGGTGTCCTTGCCCTTGAGGTACACGCCGCGAGTCAGGCACTGTTCGACCGCCGGCTGCATGACCCGCATGTGGAAAATCTCCATGACCACGCCGGCGAGTGCCCGGCCACCGAAGCTGGCAGCGGAAGTGCGCACCCTCGCCTGGAGCTCATCCAACTGCTGGCGGTACAGGGACAGCATGAGGTGGGTTGGTGACGGGAAATACCGGTAAACGGTCCCCAGCGGGACGCCGGACTTTTCCGAGATTTCCGCGAGGTCCACGGACTCCAGTCCCTTGCGGGCAAACCCTCCGGCGGATTCGAGGACGCGCGCATAGCGCAGCCTCTGGCGCGGAGTGGCGGGGCGGGCGGCCATGGGCGGATGGTCGGGAAAGGTCTCGGGCATCAGCATTCCGGGGTAGTGAATTTATATTGCAGCGGCCGGTTGATCCCCATCCCGTGCCGCCCTGCAGTCCGCCTCAACTATACGGCACCGGGCAATGGCGCCTTAGGCAACGCTTCTGATCTTGACCACGAACACGGCTCCCAGCAGGCCGATGACAGCCGCCGTGGTGAACAGCGTGACGTACCCGCCAAATTGCGTCACAGCGAGGAAAGCCAGGCCCGTCGCGAACACTTGCGGCAGCGAGGCGGCCACGTTAATGACCCCCATATCCTTGCCACGGTCCGCCGCCCGCGGGAGCACCTGCGTCAGCAGCGCAAAGTCAACGGCAAGGTAGGCGCCGAACCCCACGCCTAGGATGGCAGCGCCAACCAAGGCGCCGGTCCACACGGGGAAAAACGCCATGGTGAGGCCTGCCATGGCGATCATGACTGAGGAGCCGATCACGAAGGGCTTGCGCTTGCCCACCCGGTCGCTCCACGGCCCGGCGATCACCGCAGTAACCATCACCAACACCGCATAAATGCCGGTCAGGATCAGGACTCCCAACGCCGGGTTCTCAAGCTTGAGGACGTCGCCGAGGAAAAAGATCAGGTACACAATGGTCAGCTGGTTGCAGACGTTGACCAGGAAGCGGGTGAGCCAGGCCCAGGCGAAGTCAGGGTGGCGGGCCGGGCTGATCCAGAAGCCGCGGAGGAAGCTGCCCCACGAGAACGGCGGGCGGAGCTCCCTGGGCAGCGGCGGGTCATTCCGGTGGAACAGGTACGGCACCACGGAGAAAAGCAGGGCGGCCGCACACATGGTGTAGCCCACCATGAAATTTCCCGAAACCACCGCCCCGAAGACTGCGCCCAGGAGGATGCCCGCCGTCTGGCCCAAGGCCGCCAGTCCCCCCACTCCACCGCGCTGCAGCACCGGCACCCGGTCCGGGATGGCGGCGGTGATGGCCGCATAGGCCGCATTGGCGCCCAGCTGGACCAGACACCAGAACAGGACCATCAGGGCAACAGCCGTGGCACCGGACATCCCCAGCAACGCAGCCGTGGCCAGGACGGCACCGGCCAGGACCCAGGGGGAACGACGGCCGAAACCCGAGACTGTCCGGTCGGACAGCGCCCCGAAGAGCGGATTGGCCACCAGGGATACGGCAGCACCGCACCCAAGCACGAGGGAGGCGATGGCTTCCTTGTTGGTTTCGTCGATGCCAATGGCCTGCTCGGCGATAAAGACATTGATGGGCCCGAAGAAGGCGGCATTGATACCCACGTTGACCAGCACCAACCCGGTCACCCATCGCGCGGTGACCTTCTGCGTCGGTTCGGCGAGCGCCGCCGTCGGACTTTCCGCTGCTGCCCGCGGATCCGACGCCGGGCTGGGATCCGGTGCGGCGGGTGTGTCGGGCAGGCTCATGGCAGGTTCCCCCTGGAACGGTTGGTGATGCTGCGAATCAGACTATCGTGGGCTTCATCGCCCCGCTTGTCATATGTCACACGCGGGCAGTGGGGCGCCCCGAACATGACACACCGGACACTTGGAGACGCAAATGAACGCACCCGCACCGAGCCCCAACAAGACGGTCAACACTGCCGACCTCTACGACGAGCGCGGCGATGAACTGGCATCCGTGCCCCTCCAGTTCCAGTCCCTGGGCGGCCGTTCACACTTCAGCGGCCCGGTCCGGACCATCCGCTGCTATCAGGACAATGGCCTGGTGAAGTCCACGCTGGCCACGCCGGGCAACGGTGCGGTCCTGGTAGTGGACGGCGGCGGGTCCCTGGGCACAGCCCTGATGGGGGACATGATTGCCGAGAGCGCCGTCGCCAACGGGTGGGCCGGCGTCGTTATTAATGGCGCCATTCGCGACCGCGAAGCGATTGCTGCGCTGGACCTCGGCGTCAAGGCGCTGGGCAGCAATCCGCGCAAGAGCGCCAAGGCAAGTGCCGGCGAGGTTGATGTGGATGTGGTGATCGACGGCGTGACTTTCCGTGCCGGCGTCACCGTCTGGTGCGATCCGGACGGCATCCTGGTGGAGCGCTAGTCCCCTTCCTCATCCAGTGGCGAGATCTCGGCGCTTTGGCGCCTGCTTGGCGCGGAGATCTCGCCACTCGATTCCGGGCGGACAGGAAATACCGGGCTCCCGGGAACAAACAGGGAAGTAACATAGTTACTGAAAGCAACTATAAGCTTTGATCCCGTTTTCTTCCTTGGAGAAGCCATGTCCAAAACATCCGCTGTGCGTGCCGCCGGCGAAACCCTGACCCAGCGTCAGATCGTCACCGTGATGGTGGGTCTTATGCTGGGCATGTTCCTGGCATCCCTTGACCAGACCATCGTGTCCACCTCGATCTACACCATCGCCAACGACCTCGACGGGCTGTCCCTCCAGGCGTGGGCCACCACGGCCTACCTGATCACCTCGACCGTCAGCACGCCGCTCTACGGCAAACTGAGCGACATCTTTGGCCGCCGCCCGCTGTACCTGACCGCCATCCTGATCTTCCTGGCCGGGTCGCTGTACGCCGGCTCGGTGCACTCCATGACGGAACTGGCCATCGCCCGCGGCGTGCAGGGCCTCGGCGCCGGCGGCCTGCTGGCCCTCGCGCTGACCATCATTGGCGACATCGTGTCCCTGAAGGACCGGGCGAAATACCAGGGCTACTTCATGTCGGTATTCGGCATCTCCTCGGTCCTGGGCCCCGTGGTGGGCGGCGCGTTCGCCGGGTCCGCCAACATCCTGGGCTTTGACGGCTGGCGCTGGGTGTTCTTCATCAACCTGCCCATTGGACTGGCTGCCCTCACCGTGGTGTTCCTGTTCCTGCACCTGCCGGCCAAGCACGTGAAGCAGAAGATCGACTACTGGGGCGCGGCGGCCATTACGCTCGCCATTGTGCCGCTGCTGCTGGTGGCTGAGCAGGGACGCAGCTGGGGCTGGGCATCGCTGAATTCCTTCCTCTGCTACGGACTCGGCGTTGTGGGCATTGTTTGGTTCCTGCTGGCCGAAAAGCGCGCCGGCGACTACGCCCTGATCCCGCTCAGGCTCTTCCGGAACACCACGTTCGGGCTGTCCTCGCTGCTGAACTTCATCATCGGCATCGGGATGTTCGGGGCGATCGCCATGCTCCCGATGTACCTCCAGCTGGTCAAGGGACTGACGCCCACACAGGCCGGACTCATGATGATCACTTTCACCGTGGGCATCCTGACAGGTTCCATCACCGCCGGACGGACCATCTCGGCGTCGGGCACGTACCGGATCTTCCCCATCCTGGGCACGGGCATCCTCACCGTTGCCGCGGTGACGATGGGCCTGTCCCTCGGCGTGGACACCGGTCTCTGGGTTCCCGGCGTGATCGCAGTGTTCTTCGGCATGGGGCTGGGCTTCTGCATGCAGCCGCTCACTTTGGCCATGCAGGTTTCCGTGCCGCCGAAGGACATGGGCGTGGGCACTTCATCCGCGGCGTTCTTCCGGTCCATGGGCGGCGCGGTGGGTACTGCCGTGTTCATCTCCATGTTGTTCAGCCTTGCGGCAAGCCAAATCGCGGACAGCATGAAGTCGGCCATGTCCAGCGCCGACTATCAGGCCGTCCTCAGGGACCCGGCCGTGGCCGCGGACCCCGCCAATGCCAAGCTGTACGAGTTCTTCCAGAACGGCGCGTCGAACGATTCGCTGAACGACACCAGCTGGCTCCACTCCGCCAACAGCGTGCTCACCCGTCCCATCACCGAGGGTTTCGCCTACGCGATCGACACCGTCATGATCACCGCCGCCGTGCTCACGGGCATCGCATTCCTCATCAGTTTCGCGCTCCCGAAGAAGAAGCTGACGGACCCGAAGGCGGCCAAGGAGCCGGTGTCAGCGCACTGACACCCCTGTACCGGACCTGAGGAGCACGACGACGGCGGGCCGGCCGCCGTCGTCGTGCTGCCTTTCCGCGGGAGGGCCGCCAAGTGGAACGCCGGGCGGTGTCGTGCCACACTGTTTAGCGCGCGTGCGCCGGTCATTCGAGCCGGTACCGCAGCCGACGACGTCCGCACCGCGACCACCCACCCCCAAACCCAGGGAGCAGTATGCCCACCGTCCAGGAGCAGACAACCGCAAAAATACCGCAGCGGGTGATCTGGCTGGCACTCGCAGGTGCGGTGGGCGGTTTCCTGTTCGGCTTCGACTCCTCCGTGGTGAACGGGGCCGTGGATGCCATCAAGGATGAGTTCGCGCTCTCCGAAGCCGTCACGGGTTTCGCCGTGGCAGTCGCTCTGCTGGGCTGCGCCGCCGGCGCGTTCCTTGCGGGTAGGGTTGCCGACCGCTACGGCCGCATCCCCGCCATGAAGCTCGGCGCTGTCCTGTTTCTGATCAGCGCGATCGGGACGGGCTTTGCGTTCGGCGTTTGGGACCTGATCTTCTGGCGGCTGGTGGGTGGCCTGGGCATTGGCCTGGCATCGGTGATCGCGCCGGCCTACATTTCCGAGATCTCGCCGCGGCAGGTCCGTGGCAGGCTGGCCTCACTGCAGCAGTTGGCCATCACCACGGGTATCTTCGCCGCGCTGCTGTCCGATGCCCTCTTTGCCACGACTGCCGGCGGCGCGGACCAGGCGTTCTGGCTGGGCATGGAGGCCTGGCGCTGGATGTTCCTCGCCGCCGCTGTTCCTGCCGTGGTTTACGGGGTAATCGCCTACACCTTGCCGGAATCCCCGCGGTTCCTGGTGATCCAGGGCAAGGAGGATGAGGCCCGGAAGGTCTTCGACTCCATTGCCCCGGCAGAGGACACCGACCGGCACATCCGCGAGATCCAGGACGCCATCGAAGAGGACAAACTGGCCGGCCAGAAAGGCTCGCTTCGCGGCAAGACGTTCGGCCTGCAGGCCGTGGTCTGGGTGGGCATCATCCTCTCCGTCCTGCAGCAGTTCGTGGGCATCAACGTGATTTTCTACTACTCCACCACCCTGTGGAAGGCCGTCGGCTTCCAGGAGAAGGACTCGCTCACCATCTCCGTGGCCACGTCCGTCACCAACATCCTGGTGACCCTGGTAGCCATCGCCCTGGTGGACCGGATCGGCCGCCGCCCCATTCTCCTTGCCGGCTCGATCGGCATGGCGGTCTCACTGGGCGCCATGGCGCTGGCCTTCTCCTCGGCAGTGGGTTCCGGCTCGGAGATCTCGCTGCCCGGGGCCTGGGGTCCCATTGCCCTCGTGGCGGCGAACGTTTTTGTGATCAGCTTCGGTGCTTCCTGGGGACCCCTGGTGTGGGTCCTGCTCGGAGAGATCTTCCCGTCCCGGATCCGCGCCCGCGCCCTGGGCCTGGCAGCTGCTGCGCAATGGGTGGCCAACTTCGCCATCACGCTGAGCTTCCCGGTCATGGCCGCCGCTTCACTGCCGCTGACCTACGCCATGTACGCGCTGTTCGCGGCGGCATCGTTCTTCTTTGTGATGTTCAAGGTGCCGGAAACCAACGGCATGTCCCTCGAGCAGGCCGAGACTTTGTTTGTGCCGAAGGGTTCCATGAAGGCGTGACCGCGGCCCTACGCGCGGCTCTCTCACGTGCTGCGCGACGGCGCGTGCCCGCCTGAGGCAGCCACGCGCCGTCGGACTGTCTTCAGGCGCCGTTCCCGGCGGTGAAGTAGTTGTGCACCTCGTGGAAAGTCATCTTCGGCGGACCAGCAAACCCGGCCTCCCCGGTGAGCGGAACCATCTTGTCCCGGGCAAAGGCATCGAACTTCTCGCGGCTCTCCCAGACGTCCGTGACCTGCAGGCCTTTGTCCGTCATCGTTGCCCAGTGAGAGATGGATCCTTCAGGGCCGGGTCCGCCCGGGGTGAGCCCCATTAACCTGTTGACCTGGTCATATTGGTCAAGGGTGGTGCCCTCAAACTCCATGATTATTGCGACCGCCATAACGACTCCTTTGTCGGACAGGCCCGCCCACAATGGCAGCCTGCGAACGGATAGATAGAGCCTTGTCTACGCCGGGTGCCCCGCACCGTCAAGAGGCGGCGAAAGCCGCTGCACCCCACCGCGCCCGGGTCAGATCGTGAGCTTCATGCCCTCATGGCTGGCATCAAAGCCGAGGCGCTCGTAGAACCGGTGGGCGGCCGTCCGTGACTTGTGCGTGGTCAGCTGCATCAGCGTGCAACCACGACGCCGGGACTCCTCGATTGCCCACCGCACCATCAGGTTCCCGATGCCCAGGCCGCGGCGGCTCCGGGCCACGCGGACGGCCTCAATCTGCGAGCGCCAGGCACCCTGCCGTGAGATACCGGGCAGGAAACTCAGCTGGAACGTGGCCACCACGGGACCTTCTCCGGTGCCGGGTGCAACGGTCCCGTGCGCACCAGTCCCTTGCGCAGTGGTCCCTTGCGCAGTGGTCCCTTGCGGCACCAACTCGCCGACCACCAGCAGATGCGACGGGTCGGCGTCGATCGCTTCGAAAGCACGCTCGTACGGCGCCATGTCCTGGCCCTGTTCACGGGTGCTGCCCATGGCATCATCTGCCAGCAGGGCAACAATGGCGGGCAGGTCGGTGGGTGACGCAAGGCGGAGGCGGAAGGTGCCGCCGTCGACGTCGGCGGTCAGCAAAAAGGTGGGCGCATCAGGGTTCCGGGTCACGCCACCAGCATTCCACAGCCGTCGGTGTACGGTGGTAAAGCTGATTTTGTAACCGCCGTCACCCTTACCGGCGGACCACACGAAGGATTTTGCACATGTCTGACCAGACAACCACGGGGCAGAGAACTGCCTCCAGCCGGGACAGCGAACCCCACCTTTCACGCTCGCTGAGCAACCGGCACATCCAGCTCCTGGCCATCGGCGGCGCGATTGGCACCGGCCTGTTCATGGGCTCCGGCAAGACCATTTCCGTGGCCGGCCCGTCCGTGATCTTTGTGTACATGATCATCGGCTTCATGCTGTTCTTCGTCATGCGCGCCATGGGCCAGCTGCTGCTGTCGAACCTGAACTACAAGTCCTTCAGTGACTTCGCCGGCGATCTGCTGGGCCCCTGGGCCGGCTTCTTTACCGGCTGGACCTACTGGTTCTGCTGGGTGGTGACGGGCGTCGCCGACGTGATTGCGATCGCCGGCTACGCCAACGAGCTGTGGCCCGGTATCCAGCTGTGGATCCCCGGCGTCGCCACCATCGTGATCCTGCTGCTGCTCAACCTGCCCACCGTCAAAGCGTTCGGTGAGACCGAGTTCTGGTTCGCCCTCATCAAGATTGTTGCCATCGTGTCGCTGATCGTTGTGGGCCTGGTGATGATCTTCACCGGCTTCACCTCCAGCGCAGGCACAGCAAGCTTCACCAACCTGTGGAGCCATGGCGGGTTCTTCCCCAAGGAGTTCATGGGCTTCGTGGCCGGCTTCCAGATCGCCGTCTTCGCGTTTGTTGGCATTGAGCTCGTCGGCACCGCCGCCGCCGAAACCAAGAACCCGGAGCACAACCTGCCCCGCGCAATCAACGCCATTCCCCTTCGCGTCATGCTCTTCTACGTGGGCGCCCTCATCATCCTGATGTCCGTCACGCCGTGGACCGAGTTCCGGGCCGGCCACAGCCCGTTCATCGGCATGTTCTCCCTCGCCGGGCTTGGCATGGCCGCGATGGCGGTCAACCTTGTGGTGCTGACCTCTGCGATGTCGTCCGCCAACTCCGGAATCTACTCCACCTCGCGCATGGTGTTCGGACTGGCCCAGGACGGCGACGCCCCGAAGCTCTTCGGCCGCCTCTCGAGCCGCAAGGTTCCGCAGAACGCCTTGTTCCTGTCCTGCGTGCTGCTGCTTGCCGGCGTAGCCCTGCTCTACGCGGGCAAGGACGTTGGCGTGGCGTTCGACATGGTCACCACCGTTTCCGCCGTCTGCTTCATGTTCGTGTGGTCAATCATCCTGGCCAGCTACCTGGCCTTCCGGAAGCGCCGGCCGGAACTGGCCAAGGCCTCAACCTTCAAGCTGCCCGGCGGGATTCCGATGGTATGGGTGGTCTTCGCGTTCTTCGCCTTCCTGCTTTGGGCTCTCACCACCCAGCCGGACACGCTGACGGCACTGCTGGTGACCCCGGCCTGGTTCGCAATCCTGGGCGTGGCGTATGCCGTGGTCCGGCGGACGCCGCTGCACCAGGCGCGCGTGGCTGAGTGGAAGGCAATGGCCGACGCCGAAACCTCCGCCGCCGCCATGTCCGCAGCCTGACCCGAACCCTCACCCCACCCCACCCCATCCGCGAACGCCCCACCCGCGGACGCTCTCTCACTTAATGTGGGTTTTCCGGCAACCCTCTCTCACTTCCCGTGAGAGGGGGTTTGCCGTTTTCACTGGACGTGCGGCGTCTGCTGCTGCCCACGGACCTGGCCCCGCCGACTTCGGCCAGAAACGAAGCCGACGTCGGCACTCACGTAAGTGCCGACGTCGTGCGTTTAAGTGCGAGAGCGTTACCGTAAAACCCGCATCGAGTGATAGAGCGTTACCGGAAAAGCCGCATTAAGTGAGAGAGCGTAGGGTCAGGCGAAGTAGACCCCGATGCGGTTGCCGTCGATCTCTTCAATGCGGATGTCGATGTCGTAGACGTCGTGCAGCATTTCGGCCCGCATGATCTGCGCCGGGCTCCCCTGGTGGACAAGGCGGCCGTTCTTCATGACCAGGATGGTGTCCGAATAGCAGGACGCGAAATTGATGTCGTGGACCACCAGCACGATGGTTTTGCCCAGTTCGTCGGCCAGCCGGCGCAGCAGCCGCATCATCTCCACGGAGTGCTTCATGTCGAGGTTGTTAAGCGGCTCGTCCAGGAGCAGGTATTCGGTGTCCTGCGCCAGAACCATGGCGATGTAGGCGCGCTGCCGCTGGCCGCCGGAGAGCTCGTCCACAAACTTGTCCGCCATGGTGCCCAGGTCGAGGTGCGCAATGGCTTCCTCCACCTTGGCCAGGTCCTCCACGGTGGGCCGGCCGCCCGAATGCGGGAACCGGCCGAACGCCACCAGGTCGCGGACGGTCAGGCGCATGGTCAGGTGGTTCTCCTGGCGAAGGATCGCCATGGTGCGGGCCAGGTCTCGGCTGGGGGTGGCCGCGACGTCAAGGCCCCCCACACACACCGCGCCGCTTTCCAGCGGCTGGAGCCGGCTGATGAGCGAGAGCAACGTGGACTTGCCGGCGCCGTTGGGGCCGATGATGGACGTGATGCCGCCGCGGGGAATCACGCAGCTGACGTCGTCGAGGACCTGCTGGCCGCCGTAGCTCTTGGAGACGTTCCGGACGTCAATCATTTCAGCGAGCCTTTCAGCAGGAGGTAGAGGAAGAGGATGCCGCCGGCGAACTCGATGACCACGCTCAGCGCGGTGGCAAAGCCGAACACCCGCTCCAGGATGAGCTGGCCGCCCACCAGTGCCACAGCCCCGATCAGCACCACGATGGGGATGAGCCGGGCGTGGTTGAAGCCGCGGCAGAGCTGGTAGCCGAGGCTGACCACCAGCAGGCCGAAGAACGTCACGGGGCCCACCAGCGCGGTGGACACGGCAACCAGCAGGGAGCAGGCCAGCAGGATCCGCATGACCACGCGGCGGTGGTCCACCCCCACGTTGATGGCCAGCTCACGTCCCAGTGCCAGGACATCCAGCGTGTGCCGGGCGCGCCACACGGCGACGCAGACGGCAGAGATAATCACGGCGGAGACACCCAGCAGCGCGGGATCCACGTTGTTGAAGCTGGCGAAGAACAGGTCCTGCAGGATGATGAACTCGCTCGGTTCCATGAGCCGCTGCAGGAGCGAGGAGAAGCCCCGGAACAGGCTGCCCAGGATGATGCCCACCAGCAACAGGAGGTGCAGCGACCGGGTGGCGCCGGTGAACATCCAGCGGTACAGCAGCGCGCTGAAGGCAACCATCAGGACAACTTCGACGGCGAACTGCAGCGTGGGAGGCGCTGCGGTGACCGCCGCGGCACTCACGGTGAAGACGAGCGCCGTCTGCACCAGGATGTAGAGCGAGTCGAAGCCCATGATGGAGGGCGTGAGGATCCGGTTGGCGGTGACGGTCTGGAAGAGCAGTGTGGAAACGCCCACCGCCACAGCCACCAGCAGCATCGCGGCCACCTTGAGGGCGCGCCGCGGAAGCACGTAGCCCACATTGCCCTTGAGGTCGCTGAACAGGAAAAACACGACGGCGGCGAGAGTGGCGGCGAGCAGTATCCCGATCACCACCCGGGGCGGGGCGTTCCGGATACGGTTTCGCAAGCGCGCTCCGGGACGAATGGCGGGTGGCTTCCCGCCAGTCCGGGCTGGGACGGCGGGAACGGCTGTTTCAGGCATTGCGTTTCCTCAGGATCAGGATGAGGAACAGGATGGCTCCCACTACGGACATCACCATGCCCACGGGGACCTCATACGGGTAGCGGATGGTCCGGCCGATGATGTCGCAGACCAGCACAAATCCCGCTCCGAAAAGGGCTGTCCACGGCACCGAGCGGCGCAGGTTGTCGCCAAACAGAAGCGAGACAATGTTGGGGACCACCAGGCCGAGGAACGGCACGGCGCCCACGGTGGTCACCACTACGGCGGAGATCAGCGACACTATGACCAGTCCCAGCCGCATGGTGCGGTTGTAGTTCAGGCCGAGATTGGTGGTGAAGTCCTCCCCCATGCCGGCCACGGTGAAGCGGTCGGCGGCGAGCAGCCCCGCGAGCATAAGGGCGGCCACAATCCACAGGAGCTCATAGCGCCCGCGGAGTACCCCGGAGAAGTCGCCGATCATCCAGTTACTCAGGGTCTGCAGCAGGTCGTAGCGGTAGGCGAAGAACGTGGTGATGGCCGCGATGACCCCGCCCAGCATGATGCCCACCAAGGGGATCAGGAGGGTGTTCCGGGTGGGCAGGCGACGCAGGATGGCCAGAAACAAAGCCGTGCCCAGGACAGCGAAAACGCTGGCGACGCCCATCCGAAGGAGGATCGGCGCCGTCGGGATGGCAACTGTGACCACCAGGATGCCCAGCGTGGCGGATTCGACGGTGCCCACGGTGGAGGGCTCCACAAAACGGTTCCGGGCCATCAGCTGCATGATCAGCCCGGCCACCGCAACCGCCATGCCGGCGAGGACAACGGCCAGGCTGCGCGGCACCCGGGAGATCCAGAAAATCTCGACGGCGGCCGTGTCGCCCGCGAGCAGTCCGGGCAAGGACACGTCGCTGACGCCGACAAACATGCTGACGATGGCGAGGGCCAGCACAGCGGCGGCGGCCGCAGCCAGCCCCGCGTACTCGCGGGACCGGCTGCGGCTTACCGGCGCGGTGGTCCGCACGGCCGTGGCTGTCATGATCGAAGGTCAGTCTCTACAGGCTCAGTCAGTGGCGGGGGCTCAGGCCACCGACTCGGCGACGGCATTAACCATTGCCCCCACGTTGTTCAGGCCATAGCCCACGATGTACCAGGCAGCGGGGTCCAGGCTGATGATCTTGTTGTTTTTGGCGGCGTTGGTGGACTGGACCAGTTCGTTGTCCAGGACTGGGTTGGCAGCGGCGGCTTCGGAGCCGATGGCGGTGTCGCGGTTGATCACATAGAGGAGGTCCGGGTTGACCTGCTTGATGTATTCGAAGGAAACGGACTCGCCGTGGCTTCCCTCGGCCTTGACGTCGGCCGCGGTGGGGACGCCCAGGACGTCGTGGATGAGGCCGAAGCGGGAGCCGGCGCCGTACGCGGTTACTTCGCCGCCGGAGGTCAGAACGATGAGGCCCTTGCCGGCATCAGCGGCCTTCGTTTTGGTTTCGGCGATGGTGGCGTCCACGCCGGCCAGCTTGGCATCGACTTCCGCCGCCTTGTTGAAGATGGTGCCCAGCTTCTTTGTTTGGTCCTTAAAGCTTTCCATCGGGTTCGCGGCAGCGATGGACAGGTCGATGGTAGGGGCGATTTTGCTCAGTTCCTTGTAGGCCCCGGCGGTGCGGCCTGAGATGATGATGAGGTCCGGGGCGCCGGCGCTGACGGCTTCGAAGTCGGGTTCCTTGAGCGAACCGATCTTCCCGTACTTGGCATCCGCGTATTTCGAGAGCGATGCCGGGTAGCTGGCCTCGGGCACGCCCGCAGGCTCCACGCCAAGCGCATCGAGGGTGTCCAGGACGCCGAGATCGAACGTGAACACCTTCTTCGGGTTGACCGGCACGTTGGCCGTGCTGCCCTGGGCGTGCTCCACCGTGATGCTGGCAGCGCCCTCGGAGGCGGGCGTCGCGGTGGCGTTGCCGCCGCACGCGGTCATGGTCAGAAGCGCGGCTCCCGCAGCCAGTGCCCCCAGGTAGCTCGAAAGCCTTTTCTTCACGTCAATCTCCAGTCCGCTAATAAGGTCACGTATTTGTTGCCTAATGCCCTTGAACTCTATAAGTAAGGTAAGGCTAACTTCAAACGCCAGCCAGCGAGGGGACAAATCGTGAGCGGCATCACAACGCACGACGCCGGCACTCGGGTGAGTGCCGGCGTCGTCCTTCAGTGCGAGAGGGTTCCCCGAAAACCCGCGTTAACTGCGAGAGGGTTGCCGAAAAAGCCGCATCAAGTGAGAGAGCGTTCGTGGGTGGGTTGGGGTGGGTTGGGGGTGGTGGGGGGTGGGTGGGAGCGCTAGGCCGGGGCGTTGGCCCCTTCCGCCTGGCGCTCCTCCACCAGGGTGGACACCGCAGCGAACAGCGGGTGTTCGGGCGCCAGCCCGGTGATCCGCTCGGTGGCTTCAGCTGGCGAGGATGACGCCAGGATCTGCGCGAGTTCGGTGGCCTCGACGTCGGCGGGATCATTGAAGCGCAGGGCCGCAGCGATGGCACCCAGCAGCGCCTCCGGGACGATCCCGCGCTCCGCCAGCTCAGCAGCCGGGCCGATGAACCGCTCGTGCCGGCTGAGTTTCCGCATGGGCGCGCGGCCCACGCGGGTCACGGTATCTGGCAGGTGCGGGTTGGAGAACCTGACCAGAATCTTCTGGACGTAGGCTTCCTGCTCATCGTTGCTGAAGCCGTGTTTGGCCACGAGCAACTGCTTGGTCTCCTCCAGCACCGCCCGGACATCCTCCGCAACGTCCTGGTCGGCCATGGCATCGGAGATCTTCTCCAGTCCGGCCTCGAACCCGAAGTACGCCGCGGAGGCGTGCCCGGTGTTCACGGTGAAGAGCTTCCGCTCGATGTAGGGCGAGAGATCGTCCACGAAGGTGGCGCCCGGAATGACCGGCGACGCATCGCCAAAGGCACTCCGGTCGATGACCCACTCGTAGAACGTTTCCACCGTGACATCCAGGCCCTGCCCGGGTTCCTGGTTGGGAACGATACGGTCCACGGCGGTGTTCGCAAACACCGCCAGGGAATCCAACGAGCCAGCGGCGGCGTCCCAGAGCCCAGCCACTTCCGCCCGCAGGATGTCCGTGGCATTGATGGCATTCTCACAGGCCATCACCTGCAGCGGCGACAACCCGGCGTCGCGCGCGGCGATGCCCTTGGTGATGGCGGGCGCCACGAACTTCAGGATGTGCGGACCCACGGCGGTGGTGACGATGTCCGCCGTCGCGATTTCCCGCACCAGCTCCGCTTCCTGGGTGGCTGAATTCAGCGCCCGGAAATTGTCCACGGTCCGGACGGTGGGGTTCTCCCCCACCTCGTTGACGTTGTAGCTGTCGGCTGCCGCCAGTTGCTCAATGAGGGCCTCCGCGACGTCGGCGAACACCAGCTCATACCCGGCCTGATGCAGCAGCAGCCCCACGAACCCGCGGCCGATGTTCCCGGCGCCAAAATGTACGGCCTTCACTATGCGTTGACCTTTCCGAACAGGTCCAGGACTTCGTCCACGGTGGTGGCCGCCTCCAGCTGGGCCACCTGGGCCTTGTTGGTGAAGACCTTGGCGATGGAGGACAGGATGTGGAGATGCTCGTTGTTGATACCGGCCACGCCCACCACAAACTTCACCTGCTTCCCGTTCCAGTCGATTCCGTCGGGGTAGCGGATGACGGACACAGCGGACTTCATGATGTGGTCCTTGGCGGCGTTGGTGCCGTGCGGGATGGCCAGGAAGCTGCCCATGTAGGTGGAAACGGACTCTTCGCGTTCGTGCATCGCTGCGATGTAGTCCTGGTCCACGGCGCCGCGGTCCAGCAGGAGCCGGCCCGCCTCGTCGATGGCGGCGTCGCGGCTCGTAGCCCGGCCGTTGAGAATGACGCTGTCAGCCACCAGGATGTCCGACGGCGCTGCTGTCTCCTCAGCCTCGGCCGGCGCGGTCCCGCCCTCGGCAGCAGGTGCTGCGTCAACCGGGGCGTCGGCCACGTGCGCTCCATGGCCCGCCGCGGCGGCGCCTGCACCCATACCGGCAACACCGGCACCTGCTGCGCCGGCAACTCCGGCAGTGTCAGCACCGCTGCCCGCGGCCTCCGGTGTGTTGCTTTCCCTGACCAGCTCCACGATCTCGTCGTACCGCGGGCTGTTCATGAAGTTGTCCACGGAGAAGTGCGCGGCACTGGCGGTAGCCGGCTTGGCGCGTTCGGTGAGGTCCTGGTGGGTGATCACCACGTCGTACGTGTCACTCAGGTTGGCGATGGCCGAATTGGTGACCTTGACGTCCGGGAATCCGGCAGCCTTGATCTTGTTCCGCAGCACCGAGGCGCCCATCGCACTGGAGCCCATGCCGGCGTCGCACGCAAACACGATGTTCTTGATGGGACCGGCCAGGACGGCCGTACCCACGCCGCCACCTGCACCGGCGCCCGTCAGGACCGAGGAGACGGAGCTCTTCTTGCCCTTCATGGCCTCCATCTTGGACGTTGCGTCGTTGAGATCCACCTCGTCGCTGTGCTTGGTGGTCTTCAGGATCACGGAGGCCACCAGGAAGGAAACCGTGGTGGCAAGAATTACCGCGAGGATCACGCCGACGTAGCTGTCACGGGATGTCTGGGCGAGCACGGCGAGGATCGAGCCGGGGGCTGCCGGCGCAACAAGCCCGGAGCCGGTGATGGCCAATGTGGCAATACCGGTCATTCCGCCTGCGATCGTGGCCAGGATCAGCAGCGGGCGCATCAGGACGTACGGGAAGTAGATTTCGTGGATGCCGCCGAGGAAGTGGATGAGCGCCGCGCCGGGAGCTGAAGCCTTGGCCACACCCTTGCCGAAGAACATGTAGGCCAGCAGGATGCCCAGGCCCGGGCCGGGGTTGGCTTCGAGCAGGAACAGGATGGACTTGCCCTGCTGTAGCGACTGCTGGATGCCCAGCGGGGTCAGCACGCCATGGTTGATGGCGTTGTTCAGGAACAGCACCTTGGCTGGCTCGATGAAGATGCTGGTGAGCGGGAGAAGGCCGTTGTTGACCAGGAACTGGACCACGTTTCCGGCGCCCGTGCTGAATGCCTGCACCAGCGGAGAGATGCCATAGAACCCCAGCATGGCCAGGAATGCGCCCCAGATGCCGGCTGAGAAGTTGTTCACCAGCATTTCGAAGCCGGGCCGGATCTTGCCGTCCCACAGGGAGTCGATCTTCTTCATGGTCCAACCGCCGAGGGGACCCATGATCATGGCGCCGATGAACATCGGGATTCCCGCACCAACGATGACGCCCATGGTGCCGATGGCGCCCACCACGCCGCCGCGGACGTCATAGACCATCCGGCCACCGGTGTAGGCGATCAGGAGCGGCAGCAGGTAGGTGATCATGGGACCAACCAGGCCAATGTTCGGCTTCCCGTCGGTTTCGCCGAAGCCTCCCAGCCCCGGCACCGGGATCCAGCCCTTTTCGATGAAGAGGGCGGTGATGAGGCCCCAGGCGATGAATGCACCGATGTTGGGCATGATCATTCCGGACAGGAACGTCCCGAACTTCTGGACGCCGACCCGCACGCTGGTGCGGGGTTTTGCAACTGTCTCTGTTGCCATGTGATTTCCTAACCGTCATTCCTGCTGCTGCGCAGGATGGGTCCGATATTTACGACGACGAGCTGGTGGAGATTCGATGGAGCCATTCGAGGAACAACTTGAGTTCCGAGCTGGATAGCTGGTCTGAGTGCGATGCCTGGAGTGCGGCGTTCAGGGCGATCGCGGCCACCACCACCGAGGACCTCCCCGAGTCTTCCGGGGATGCTCCTGCGGCCTGCTCCGTGGATACCGCAAAGATCATGGCGTCCCGGGTCATGGTGGACAGTTCAAGGTTCCGTTCAGCCGCGGGCTCCGCTATCAGCATGAGTGTCACGCCAACGTTGGCGGCCAGGATGGACCTGGCTGCCTCCCGCGGCTGGACGTTCAACTGGCCCGCGGCAGCTGCCTTGGTCAGCATTTCCTCCAGCAGCGCCTCGGCATCGGCAACGATGGCGGGGCGGCTTTCCGGGCGGATATTGCCGAACATGACCAGGTAGAGTTCCGGTTGCTTGAGCCCGAACAGGACGTGGTTGTCCCACATCCGCCGGATATCCTCCAAAGGCTGTCCGGACGGGGCGAAATCTCTCTCGCCCGCAACATACTCCTCAAAACCCGCGGCGACTACGGCGTCGAAAAGACCTTCCTTGTCACCGAAGTGGTGGTACAGGGTGGGCGCCGTGACACCTGCCAGCTGCGTGATCTGGCGGGTGGAAACGGCTGCCCCGGCTGAATTTGCCAGCAATTCGGCTGCTGCTTTGAGCAGTCGCATTTTGGGGGGAAGCTGGCCATCCAAACTCATAGCCGCTACCCTATCACCTATAGCATTGCTATATGAACTGAATCACATACAATTTTTTCAGGCACGTTTCCACCGCCGCACGCAGTAGTCGCGGCACCCCGGCATGGCGCCGGGGCTGTTCCGGGGCGCGCCTGCTACCGGCAGAGAATGAGGACCTTCAGTGCAGACCTTTTCAGGAGTAGGCGTCAGCCCCGGCCGCATCATCGGCACCATCCGCCAGATGCCCAAACCGATCAGCGAACCCCCTGCGGGCGAGCAACTCGCGGCCGGTACTTCCGCCGAAGAGGCCACCGCAGCACTGAAGGCGGCGTCCCAGGCCGTGCACGACGAACTGAAGGCCCGTGCCGCCCATGCCACCGGTGACGGCAAGGCGGTCCTGGAAGCCACTGCCCTGATGGCCAAGGACACCATGCTGATCAAGGGCGCGGCCAAGCTCGTGGCCCGCGGCACCTCAAGCGAGCGTGCCATCTGGGAGTCCGGTTCCTCGGTTGCGGAAATGCTCCACAACCTCGGCGGCTACATGGCTGAACGCGCCACCGATGTCCTGGACGTCCGCGCCCGCATCGTGGCCGAGCTCCGGGGCGTGCCCGCGCCCGGCATTCCCGCCTCCAACACTCCCTTCGTCCTGGTGGCAGAGGACCTGGCACCGGCCGATACCGCCACCCTGGACCCGAACAAGGTCCTTGCGCTCGTCACCGCAGGCGGCGGCCCGCAGTCCCACACCGCCATCATCGCCCGTTCCCTGGGCCTTCCGGCCGTCGTTGCCGCGGTAGGCGTGGACGAACTTCCGGACGGCATCGAAGTGTTTGTGGACGGCGCCGCCGGTAGCATCACCTCAGAGCCCGACGACTCCTTCCGCGCAGCAGCGGAGGCATGGGCAGCAACAGCTTCCCTGCTGTCCGAGTTCACCGGCACGGGCACGACGGCGGACGGTCACCTGGTGCCGCTGCTCGCCAACGTCGGCGGCGGCAAGGACGCGGAAGCCGCCGCGAAGCTGGGAGCCCAGGGCGTAGGGCTGTTCCGCACCGAGTTCTGTTTCCTGGAACGCGACACCGAGCCCAGCGTGGAAGAGCAGGCGGCTGCCTACAAGAGCGTCTTTGACGCCTTCCCGGGCAAAAAAGTGGTCCTGCGAACCCTCGATGCCGGCGCTGACAAGCCACTTCCGTTCCTGACCGACTCAACAGAGCCGAATCCTGCGCTCGGCGTCCGCGGCTACCGCACAGACTTCACCACCCCCGGCGTCCTGGACCGCCAGCTGGAAGCAATCGCACTGGCGGAAAAGCAGTCCGAGGCGGACGTGTGGGTCATGGCCCCCATGATCTCCACGGCCGAAGAGGCAGCACGCTTCGCCTCCATGTGCGCAGACGCCGGCATCAAGACCCCCGGCGTCATGGTGGAGGTTCCATCCGCCGCGCTCACCGCCGAAGCCATCCTTCGTGAAGTGGGATTCGCGAGCCTCGGCACCAACGACCTCACCCAATACGCCATGGCCGCAGACCGCCAGCTGGGCCCGCTCGCCAACCTAAACACTCCGTGGCAGCCGGCAGTCCTGCGCCTGGTGGGACTCACCGTGGAAGGCTCCCGCGCGGAAGGCAACAACAAGCCCGTGGGCGTCTGCGGTGAGGCAGCCGCCGACCCCGCCCTCGCCGTCGTACTGACCGGGCTGGGGGTCAACACGCTGTCCATGACGGCGCGGTCCCTCGCCGCAGTGGCCGCGGTCCTGAAGACGGTCACTCTCGCCGAGGCGCAGGAACTGGCCAAGCTGGCGCTGTCCGCACCGAGCGCTACCGAGGCCCGCGCCTGGGTGCGGGAGAAACTTCCCGTGCTTGAGGAGCTCGGGCTTTAAGCAGCGCTCCGACACCGTGCCGTTGCCCACCATCGCCAAAGCATCAACAGGAGGAACCATGCCTGAACGCATTGCCACCATAGCCAGCCGCTCCGGGCTGCACGCCCGCCCCGCCGCGCTCTTCGCCGAGGCGGCCGGGGACGTGGGAGTGGAGGTCACCATTGCCATGCAGGGCGAGCCGGAAGAGGAGGCGCTGGACGCTTCCAGCATCCTGTCCCTCATGACGCTGGGGGCGGCCAAGGGCGACGTGGTGGTGCTGCGGGCCGACGGTGACGGTGCCGACGCGGCGCTGGATTCGCTGGTGAAGCTCCTGGAAACGGACCTCGACGCCGAATAGATCGCACCAAAAAGGATTACGACGCCGGCGCTCACCCGAGGCGGGTGCGCGTCAGGCGGTGACGCCGAAACCTTCCGCGGCCCTGGCCCAGCTGGTGATCGCTGCGGCGGTCGGGCCCGTGGCGGTGTGCTGGAAGACGTGGCCGTGGCCCGGAATCTCGGTGAGGCCGCCTTGGGGCGCCTGGGCTGCGAGCCGCTGGCACCACTCGCGGCCGGCCACGGGATCCTGGCTGCCGCGCAGCACCAGCAGTGGCTGGTTGACCCCCGGAACCCGGGCCTCCATGGGGTACTGCATCATCACGGGCAACTCGGTGAGGTACCAGCGGGGGCCTGCACGGAAGTAGTCGGAAAAGACAATGGCATTTGAGGACAGGCTCTCGCTGAACATGGCATCGCGGGTCAAAGCCAGGGCCTGCCGCGCAACCGACTTGCGGCGAGGGTCCACTACCGGGCCCATCAGCACCACTCCGCCCACAAGGTCGGGTTCCTGCAGTGCGAGCTCAACGGCATGCTGGGTCCCCATGGAATGACCGATCACCACGCAGGACGTCACGCCGGCATCGGCAAGCGCGGCACGGACAAAGGCCGCGTATTCCCCAACCGGGACCTGGCGCGTGGGCCTGGGCGCATCGCCGAACCCCGGCAGGTCGAAGGAGTGGACGTCGGCAACCAAAGCCAGTTCCTGGTGCAGGCGCGCGAGGTACCGGTGGGAAACGCCGATCCCGTGCAGCAGGACGTAAGTCCTTCGGGGAGTATCGGCGGCAGGCCCCACTGACGAGTACAGCCGGCCTGTCAGGCCGCCGGCCTCAATATCCCTGCCACCAGTGAGTTTCACCCAGCGAGCATACCGCCCGCGCCTGCCGCTGCCGGTTAGGGTGGGGGCATGGCACTGATTGCTCCCCGGATGACGGCCGGCCTGCCGGCGGAAGATGCAGGCAAGCTCCGGCAGGCGCTGGAAGGCGGCCACGACATCACCGTCTTCGTGGATGGCACTGTCCACCGGCTGACGCCCCAGGCGAGGGACGCCGTCGTCGACCTCCTCAGCCGGTTCGGCCGCGGCGAAGCGGTGACCGTCAGCAGCGTGGAGGAAATGCTCACCACCTCCCAGGCCGCCGAACTCGCCGGCATTTCGCACACGTATTTGCGCAACATGACCGATCGCGGCGAGATTCCGGTGGAATACCGCGGCACGCACCGTCGTATCAGGCTGGCCGCCATCATGGCGTGGCTCGAGCAGCAGAAGCACGGCGAGCAGGCGAAGCAGGCTGGGCAGGTCAGGAAGACCGGGCAGTCCGCCGAAGCCAGTTAGATCCGCGGACGTTCCGCCCAGCGGCGCATTTTCAGAGCGGCGTGGAGTTCCAGCCGGGGCATGCCCTTCAGGGGGTCGACGCCGAGAAGCTGGCGGATGCGGCCCAGCCGGTTGTAGACGCTGCTGCGGTGGAGGTGGAGTTTGGTGGCTACGTCCTGGACTGAGCCGTCGTTGTCGTAGATGAGCTCCAGGACGGGGAGGAGCTCGTTGTTCCGGTCGTGGTCTTCCAGCATCCGGACGTAGACGGATCCGGTGTCGGTCCAAGCGCCGGCTCCCCCGCCCGCTGATGCCAGCAACTGGTAAACGCCGGTGGCCCGGCAGTCCACCAGTTCGCCGAGCTGCGGGTCCACGGCGGCCGCCTGGGCTGCCTGCCGGGACTGCCGGTAGGCCTCGGCGAGCTCGCGCGGCCGCGCAAACCCCTCGCTGATGCCCAGGATGATGCGGTGCACCGGCCGGCCGGAGCGTTTGGCCAGCTCAAGCTGGTAGTGGACCAGGACCTGGGCATGGTTGGCGCGCCCCACAGACTCGGTGAACAGCACCACCGAGTGGGTTTCCGTGCCCGCGCTGAACAGCGCCATGTCCACCCCCACGGTGGCCTGCAGGGCTGCCGAGCGGTGGATCAGCGTGGAGGCAATGGGGTCGGGGCCGCCGGCCCAGCCATCGGCGTCGAGCACGGTCACCATCTGCCAAGGACCCTTGCCTTGGATTTCCTTCCAGCCCGCCACGGCGGCCACCGCGTTGGCCTCGCCGGAGCAGGCCGCCAGGAATTCCCGTTCACGGCTGCGCCTGAACTCCGACTCGGCTGTGTTGGAATCCAGGAGGAGGCCGGAAAGCAGCTCGATCTCCCGGGTCACCTCCGGCAGTTGGGAGACGATCACCGCCGGGTTCTCCTCGGCCGAGTCCTGCTGCACCCAGAGGTAGCCCACCCGGAACCCGCGCACCATCAAGGGAACACACACCCGGCCCAGCATGCCCAGGTCAGCATTTGCGGGGATCACCACCGGGCGGACCGCCGTCGCAATGCCGTGGGACAGCTGCCACGCACTGACATCTGCCGGCACTCTCTTGCTCAACAGGAAGTTCACCCGGACCTGGTCCGCGTGCGACTGGTTGGAGCTGTAGGCGAGCAGCAGGCCGTCCAGGTCTTCCAGCGAAAGTCCCCGCCCAAGCTTCTGGGCCACCTGCTCCACCAGCTCTTCCACGTCCTGCTGCATGGGCTAACAGTACTGCCCTATGGCTCCTTCGGGCGAACGGACACGAGGCGACACCTGACGTTCTCACGCTCGTCATTTGTCGAACTTCAGATTTGAAAATCGCCGGAATGACGCGGCGATCCAATGCTCGCGAATCCGGATCGCTGTCAGCTGGATCACAGCCGGATTTATTCTGGAATCACAACCTTCCCCGCAATTTCAGGCCTACCCGGTCCGAGAACATGGAGCCCAAAATGATCATCGGTGTCCCCAAAGAGATCAAGAACAACGAATTCCGCGTCGCCATCACTGCCGCCGGTGTTCACGAGTTCCGCACGCACGGACATACCGTCCTGGTTGAGCGCGGGGCAGGGCTGGGTTCGGGAATTACCGATGAAGAATACGCCATCGCCGGCGCGGAGATCGTGGCCGACGCTGACGACGTCTGGGCCCGGGCCGACATGGTCATGAAGGTCAAAGAACCCATCAAGGCCGAATACCACCGCTTCCGCAAGGGCCTGATTCTCTTCACCTACCTGCACCTCGCGGCAGAGCCCGAGCTGACCCAGGAACTCATCAACTCCGGCGTCACCGCCATCGCGTACGAGACCGTTCAGGAAGGCCGTGCGCTGCCCCTGCTGGCCCCCATGTCTGAGGTGGCCGGTCGCCTTTCCGTGCAGGTGGGCGCCACCTCCCTCATGGCGCCGGCCGGCGGCAAGGGCGTGCTCCTCGGCGGGGTACCGGGCGTCCGCCCGGCGAAGGTGGTAGTCCTGGGTGCCGGTGTTGCCGGCACCAACGCCGCGGCCATGGCCCTGGGACTGGGCGCGGACGTGACCATCCTGGACATCAACATCAACCGCCTCCGCGAACTGGACGCCCAGTACTCCGGCCGCCTCAAGACCGTGGCCTCGAACAAGTACGAGATCGAAAAGTCAGTGGTGGATGCGGACCTGGTGATCGGCTCCGTCCTGATCCCGGGCGCGAAGGCCCCCAAGCTGGTCAGCAACGAACTTGTGGCCCGGATGAAGCCCGGCTCCGTGCTAGTGGACATCGCCGTGGACCAGGGCGGTTGCTTCGAGGACACGCACCCCACCACGCACCAGGAACCCACGTACAAGGTGCACAACACCATCTTCTACTGCGTGGCGAACATGCCCGGCGCCGTGCCCAACACCTCAACGTACGCCCTGACCAACGTCACCCTGCGCTACGCCGTGGCACTGGCCAACCTCGGCGTCAAGGCCGCTTTCGACCGCGATCCCGCCCTCGCCGCCGGCCTCAACATTGCAGGGGGCCACGTGGCTCACCACTCCGTCTCCGAGGCCCACAACCTGCCCCTCGTGGCGGACTGGCACGAGCTGGTGTCCGCGTAGTCCTCGCCGTCCTGCTGCGCGGGACGACACACATCCTCTGCGTGCTGCTCCTTCGTCGCTTTGACGCACGCTGCCGGATGCCTGTCGTCCCGCGCCAGTCTCCACACGCAGCGGGTCCCCGGCCTGACCTTCCAAACCGGAAGCCCGCCGTCGTGCATCAGACTCTTCGTTCAGTTGGAACCTAGCCGCCGATCGCGCGGAGGGCGTTTACCTGACCGTGACCGTTGAACGAGTTGTAGCCCGCGCCGCCATTGCAGACTTGGGGTGCACCGTTGTCCACTGCCGGGAACGGCGCGTAGACACTCATGTCCGCCGGGCAGGCCAGGTTGTCCGCGGTGTTGGTAATGCGGGACGCCACAGCGCCGGGCGCGCTGATTCCTGAGCTGACCACCAGCGCCGCAACACCGGCTACGTGCGGTCCGGCCATGGATGTGCCCTGCAGGTAACAGTAGCGGGCGCCGCCATCCACCACCGGGCGTGAGCACGGTGCCGTTGCCGGCCATGCGGAGAGCACCCGGCCGTTCGGAGCGGCGGCGGTCCGCTGGAGCATCGAGTCGCCGCCGGGAGCGATCACACTGATCGCACCGGAGCCATAGCTCGAGTAGAACGACTTAAGCAGCTTGTTCCCGTTGGCGCTGACGCCAATCACGCCAGGGACCTCCACCGGAACCACGGCACAAGCATTGGTGATATCGCGCGCCACCGGGGTGGTGTCATCCGGGCTGGTGCGGTCCTGGGTGGGATGGGCGAGGTCGTCTGACTGGTTTCCGGCCGAAGCCACGATGGTGGTGCCGTTTTGCTGGGCGAACTTGATGGCACGGCGTTCGGCCTCCCAGATGGCCCGCTGGCCTGGGTCATTCTTGCAGTTGAAGAGCCAGGGATCCGCAAAGTAGCTGTTGTTGGTGACCTGGATGCCGTTGGATCCGGCCCACATGAAAGCGCAGACTACTGCCTCGGGGTAGAAGAGGCCTGCGGCGTTGCCGGCCTTGATCCCCGCAATCTTCACGTTGGGGGCGACCCCCACCATCCCGATGCCGTTCTTGGCCGCGGCGATGGTTCCTGCCGTGTGGGTTCCGTGGCCGTTGTCATCCATCCATGCCGCGGGGCTGGTGTTCGGTACGCCGCCCACGCAGGAGACACTCTTGGAGAAGTCGACGTTCGGGGCAAGGTCCGGGTGGGTGTAGTCCAGCCCGGTGTCGATGTCGCCGACCACCACCGAGCTGCTTCCAGCGTTGATGGCGCGGGCTGCCGGAGCCTGGATCTGGTTCATGTCCCACTGGAGGCCGCCAAGGGCGTCTTCTCCCGGTGCGGGCGTTCCGGGTTCGATGGCCGCGGCGTCCGCGGTGTCCTGGTCAGCTTCGACTGCCACCCCGAGGCCGGCAGTGGAAGCGGCTCCCTGGACTGCAGAGTCTGCCCCTCGCAGGGCGGCGTCAAAACCGGCCCGGTCCGACTTCACAATCGCCACGCCGATCTGGGGATAAGCCTGGACCACAGTGCCGCCGGCGTTGCGCACCGCCGACAGTGATTTGTCCGCCACGCCGTTGCCTTTGTACAACACGATGTAGGTCTGCATTCCGCCCTGCGCCGTTGTCAGGGTTCCGGCTTGTGATGCCTGCCCGTCGGCCGAGACCGCCGCGGGGGCTGCGGCGGCCGACAGGCCAATGGCAAGCGCCAAAGCCCCAGCGGAAGCCACAAATTTGGTGAATCCTTGCATGGTCTAGCTCCATTTCTGCCAGCGGCAAAAGCGGTAGCCACGTCCACTGGCAAGAGTCCTGGTTCACGATCCTGAGGGCTGTTGCCCGGATCCTTACGGGTACCCCGCCCAGCAATGGGGTAACACCCGCAACACCAGACCCTAGTGACTCACCTCACACAATTTCAAGGGTTCGCGGATGCGGCTTCGCGGGCTGACTCGATGATTGTCAGGACGTCGACGGCGTCTGCCGGGTTTACGGGCAGCGGCAGCGCGGACCCTGCGCCGCCGTCGAGGATTTTTTCCGCGAGGATCCGGTAAAACTCCGGGTAGGCACCTCGCTCCGTCGGCAGCGCGTCGAGGTGGCCGTCACGGCCCAGCTTCCCTGACCACTCGGGTGCCTCGACGCCGTAGTCGGCATCCAGCGGCCCTCCGCCGGCCACAATGTAGGGCTCCTGGGGATCCACGCCATGTTTGGTGAAGGCCCCGGTGGAGCCCAGAATGCGGAACCTCGGGCCCTGTTGGGCGCACAGCATGTTCATGGCCAGATGGCTGAGGACTCCCGACTCGTGCCGCAGGACGACGAACGCGTCGTCGTCGGCCTTCTCCTCGGGGCGCCGGATCTCAAGTTCCGCATGAACCACCCTGGCCGGGCCGAACAGCTGCAGTGCCTGATCGATCAGATGCGTGCCGAGGTCGAACAGCACGCCGCCGCCGTCCGCCGCCGTGGCACTGGCCTTCCATGCCTTGGAAATCGCCGGCGACCAGCGCTCGAAGCTTGACTCGAAGCGCGCGACACTGCCCAATGCTTCCCCGGCCAGGAGCTTACGGACAGTCAGGAAATCGCCGTCCCAGCGCCGGTTCTGGAACACCGTGAGCACCCGGCCCAGCCGCTCCGCCACGGCGATCAGTTCCCGGCCCTGGGCGCTGCTGATAACGAATGGCTTGTCCACCACAACGTCCAGTCCCGCCTCCAGCGCCGCCTTCGCCAGCGGAAAATGGGTAGCCGGCGGGGTCCCCAGCACCACAAGGTCAAGATCACCGGCGAGCTCAAGGACAGCATCGCCGTCGCGCACTGTTTTGACGCCCGGGTACCGCTGCGTCGCCGCAGACTGCCGGCCGGCGTCGGACGTTGCGATGACGTTCAGCGAGTAGCGGGGATCCGCCGCAATGAGCGGCGCGTGGAAGACGCTGCCCGAGAGGCCGTAGCCAACGACGGCAGTCCGGATGGTGCGTTCAGGTTCAGTCGAGGTCATAGGCAGTACCGTACCCCTAACGCCCTCTCACATAATGTGTGCTAAAACCAAACGCTCTCTCACTTTCGTAAGGAAAGTGAGAGAGCGCCGGCAGAAACCCCACATTAAGTGAGAGAGCGTTACAGGGAGGGTATTACTTCTTCTTTTCCCAGCCGAGGGTGCTCCAGTCCGGCACCTGGGACAGGCTCTGGAACAGGGACGGGCCGTAGTTGGCCAGGCCGGTGCGGACGAAGGAGATCTGCGGGCCGTTCATCACCACACCCATGGAGAAGTACTTCGCCATGTGCTCCTTTTCAACGTCCATCGCTGCCTTGTTACGGGCGGCGTTGTCCTCGATGGAGGCCAGGTCGGCGATCTTCTTGTCCAGTTCCGGGTCGCCCAGCTTGTTTTCGTTGACCTTGGAGTCGTAGTACTGCTTGACGGCATCGGTCGCATCCGGGCCAACCGTGTAGCCCGAGATACTCATGTCGAACTCACGGGAGCCCAGGACCTTACCAAAGTCAGCGGAGGCGCGCTGGTCGATTCCCACGTCCATGCCGCCGGCTTTGAGCTGGTTCTGGAGGGTCTGCGCGAAGGCCAGGGTGGTGGGGTCGTCGCCGAAGTTGCTGATCTTGAAGGCCGCGGGCTTGCCGTCCTTCTCCATGACGCCGCTTGCGTTCGCCTTGTAGCCAGCGTCCGTGAGAACCTTCTTGGCGGCGTCCGGGCCGGTTTCCTTAACGGGGTAGTTGTCCTGGTAGTAATCGGAGAAGGGCAACAGCATCATGGAACCTGAGCTGGGCTCTTCCCAGTTCAGGCCGTTGAAGCGCACCTTGCGGAGGGCCTCACGGTCGACTGCCGCGAAGATCGCCTTGCGGACGGCCACATCCGAAATTCGCTGAGCGTTGATGTTCATGCCGCCGGCGAACAACCGCTGGCCGCGGCGGACCTCAGAGTTGGCGCTGCCTTCAAGCTGCTTGTACAGCGCGATGGTGTTCGCGGACATGGCATCGATCTCGCCGTTCTTGAAGGCCGCGATCTGGGCGCTGGTTTCCAGCTGGCGGAACACCACCTTTTCCAGGACCGGCTTGGTGCCCCACCACTTCTCGTTGGGAACCAGCGAGACGGTCTTGGCCGCGGTGTCGTACTGCTCCACCTTAAAGGGACCGGCCATCCACTCCGGATGCATGTTGCCCACAAAACCTTCGTTGAAGATTGCCGGGGTGTTCACTGCCGGGTGGATAAGGCCAAAGAAGAGCGCGTCCAGCGGGTATACCGGCTGCTTGAGCTTGACGATCACTTCCTTGGCGCTGCTGCCGGCCTCTACGGACTCAACAAATTCGTAGGCTCCGGAGCTGACAATGTCGTAGCCGGCATCCGGGCTCTTGAGGACGTTCCAGGTGTTCTGGAACGCCTTGACATCAATGGGGGTGCCATCGTTAAAGGTGGCCTTGTCATTGACCTTGATGGTGATGGTCTGCTTGCCGTCCACCACCTTGCTTTCCACAGATTCGCAGAAGTCCTTGTTGGGGGAGGACTTGCCCTCGAAGTTGACCTTCCAGCAGCCGCCGATGCCGCCGCCCGTCACCGCCACGGGGTTGATCGAAGCCATCAACGCCGAGTTGTCGGAGCTGTTGCCGTTGTTGGAGAAGCCGTTGAAGTCCGGCCCAATGTTGCCCAGCGGCAGGGTGACCTTGCCGCCCTGCTCAAGATCCGCGGCTGGTTTCTCGTTGATGCTGATGAGCTTGGACAGATCGCTGCCCGCTTCCTGCCCCTTGGCCGTTTCCGGGCCGGAGGGAGTGCCCCCGCCGCCGCAGGCCGTCAGCGTCAGGGCTGCGGCAATGGCCGCGGCTCCGCCGATCTTGGTCAGATTCCTCATTGTTGTCCCTTCATAGGTGCGGGTGGTGCTTGTGATGGGTCTGTTAAACCTAGGGTGCACTGGGGTCCGCCGCCTCGTGGACCACGAGCATGTCCTCATCCAGTTCGCCGTCCGGGTAGAAGCAGGCGAACTGCTGGTCCAGGGCAACCGTGGGGCCGGCTTCCAGGGCTTGCACTGCCGGCGAGGGCCGGACAGCTTCGAGTGGCGGCTCAAGGGTCAGGCACTTTTCCTGTTTCGCCGCCGGAAGTGCCGCGAAGACGGGGCACCGCGTGGCGAAGTTGCAGCCCTTGGGGGCATCCAGCGGGGACGGCAAATCCCCCCTGAGGATGATCCGCTCCCTGGTGCGCTCGAACTGAGGGTCCGGAACGGGGATGGCGGACAGTAGCGCCCGGGTGTACGGGTGGCGGGGGTTGTCAAAGACCCTGTGCACCTCGCCGATCTCCACAATCTTGCCGAGGTACATCACCGCCACCCGGTTCGAGATGTGCCGGACCACCGAGAGATCGTGGGCCACCATCAGGTAACTGAGGCCCAGTTCGGCGCGGAGCTTGTCCAGCAGGTTGATGACTCCGGCCTGCACGGAAACATCCAGCGCGGACACCGGCTCGTCCAGGACCACCAGCTTCGGATTCACGGCCAGGGCCCGGGCAATGCCCACGCGCTGGCGTTGGCCGCCGGAGAACTGGTTGGGGAAGCGGTTGACATGGTCAGGCTGCAGCCCCACAAGCTTCATCAGTTCCATGATGCGCTTCTTAATGGCCTGTTTATCCATGCCCGCGTTCTGGAGCGGCTCGGCCAGGACCTCATAGACCGTGAAGCGGGGATCGAGTGCCCCGGTGGGGTCCTGGAAGACCATCTGCATTTCCCTGCGCATGGCACCCTTGGACTTGGCATCGGCGGCCTGTTTGTTGCTGATGCCGCCGATGACCACCTCGCCGTCCTGGTCCTGGTGGAACTCCATGATTTCCAGGAGGGTGGTGGTTTTCCCGGAGCCGGACTCCCCCACGATGGAGAAGCACTCCCCTTCCCGGATGTCGAAGCTCAGGCCGTCCACTGCTTTAACCGTACCGATGCGCCGTTTGAGGAGGGCGCCCTTGGTCAGCGGGAAGTGCTTCCGGACGTCCTTAAGCTCCAGGACGGTTGAGCGTTCGCTGCGGGGGATGGCGTCGAACCGGGAGACGGGAACCGGCGGGGCCGAGAAGATTTCCAGGACGTTGACACCTGCGCCGAGTTCTTCGGACCTGATGCAGGCGGCCTTGTGCGCGGCGTCGCCGTCGGCGGGCAGCAGGGGCGGCTCCCCGGCCAGGCAGGCGTCGGTCACCAGCGGGCACCGGGGGGCGAAGGCGCAGCCGGTGGGGGTGTGGAGCAGGTTGGGCGGGATGCCGTCGATGGGTACCAGCGTGGATTTCTCCGATACGTCAACCCTGGGGACGGCCCCGAGCAGGCCCATCGTGTAGGGCATGCGCGGGTTGTAGTAAATGTCGTCCACGCGGCCGGTTTCCACCGGCTTTCCCGCGTACATGACCAGGATGTCGTCGGCCATCCCCGCCACCACGCCAAGATCGTGCGTGATCATGACGACGGCGGCGCCCGTCTCCTCCTGCGCCGTATGCAGCACCTCAAGCACCTGGGCCTGGATGGTGACGTCCAGTGCCGTCGTCGGCTCATCAGCGATCAGGACGCGCGGGTTGTTGGCGATGGCGATGGCAATCATCACGCGCTGGCGCATGCCGCCGGAGAACTCGTGCGGGAAGGCCTTGAGCCGGTTCTTCGGGCTGGGGATGCCCACCATGGCCAACAGTTCGACGGCGCGTGCCTCTTTAGCCTGTTTGCTCATGCCGGGGTTGTGGATGGTGAGGGCCTCGGTGATCTGGGCTCCGACCGTGTAGACCGGGGTCAGGGAGGACAGCGGGTCCTGGAACACCATGGCGATGTCATTGCCGCGGTAGGCGCACATGGCCTTGTCGCTAAGGCCCAGCAGTTCCCGGCCCTTGAGCCGGACTGAGCCGGAGATCTCCGCGGTGGACGGCAGCAGGCCCATGATAGCCAGCGACGTGACCGACTTGCCGGAACCGGACTCCCCCACGATTCCCAGCGTCTTGCCGGGCATCAGGTCAAAGTCGACACCGCGGACCGCGTGCACTGAGCCGTTTTCGGAGTTGAAGCTGACCTTCAGCTCCCGGACGGAGAGCACAGCGTCCGACGGCGAGTGGAGACCCGCGACGTGAAGCCGTTCGGCCGTTGCGCCGGCCGGGTCAGCCGGGCCGATGGTGGTTTCGTTGCTCATTTGCCGGTCCTCTGTCCGCTCTTCTTTTTTGCCCGGCCAACGGAACTGGAGCTGGGGTCGAAGGCGTCACGCAGGCCGTCGTTCATCATCGCCAGGGACCCCGTGAGCAGGAACATCACCGTCAGCGGAACCCAGAACATCCATGGGAAGGTTTGGACCTGGGATGTGGCGCCGCCGATCAGCACGCCCAGGCTGACATCGGGAAGTTTGATGCCGATGCCGATGAAGGAGAAGGCCACCTCCGCGAGAATGGCGCCGGTGACGCCGCGGGTGATGTCCAGGACAAGCAGCGAACCGATGTTGGGAACCAGGTGCCGCCAGACGATCCTGCGCGGCGGGACGCCCATGTACTGGGCGGCCTTGACGAAGTCACGCTGCATGAGTGACATGGACAGGGAACGGATCAGCCTGGCCGTGCCCATCCAGCTGAAGACCAGGAGCACGATGATCAGCAGGAGCCAGCTGGGGAGGTTCTTCTTCAAAGTGTCCCCGCCACCGCTGGTGGCCACGGCCACCACCAACAGGGCCGGCATCATGATGAGCGCCTCAAGGACAAAGAGCATCACTTTGTCCACTTTCCCGCCGAAGTAGGCCATGGTGCAGCCGTAAACGGCAGCGATCAGGACGGACACGAGGCCCACAATCAGGCCGATGAGGAGGGAGATGCGGGTCCCCTCAACGGTCATGGCGTAAAGATCGATGCCTGCCTGGGAGGTGCCCAGGAAGTGGTCACCGGAGGGCGGCATGCCGATGTTGAAGGGATCGATGGTTTCTTTGTCCCACGGTGTGAAATAGCCGCCGACGAAAGAGAAGATGGTCAGGGCCAGGAAGATCGCCAGCCCTGCGACCGCGGTCCTGTTCCGCATAAAACGGCGGAAGATGATGGTGGATTTGCCGATGACGGCGTCGGCGCTCTCCAGGTGTGCGTCCTGCGCGACGGCTGCCGCATCAACGGCATTGAGGTTGGTCATGGCTACTGCACCCGCACTCTCGGGTCGACAAGCGTTGTGGCGAAGTCCGCGAGGATGGCACCGATGGCGAAGATGACGGAGCCGTAGGCCAGGGTGGCCGTTGCGGCATTGACGTCCTGCAGCGAAATGGCGTCGATGCTCCACGAGCCCACGCCGGGCCAGGCAAAGATCTTCTCCGCGAAGAAGCCGCCGGCGAAAATGGCGGGGACGGTGAAGGCGATGCTTTGGGCCACCGGGATGAAGGAGACCCGAAGGGCGTGCCGGGAAATGGCCTGATTACGGGTCAGCCCTTTGGCTCGGGCGGTACGGACGAAATCCGCGTTGACGTTGTCCAGCAGGTACTGCCGCTGCGCGATCTGGTAGGAACCCCAGCCCACCAGCGTGATGGCAATGGTCGGAACCGCATAGTGCGCCAGCATGTCCACAAACTGCGCCCAGCCCGGTGCCATGCCGGGCGTGGAGATGCCGGTGACGAAGAAGACGCGTGCGCCCACAGTCTCGTTGATATTGATGGCACCGAGCTGCACCAGGAAGTAGGCGATGGGTGCCGGCACGATGTACGCGAGATAGCTGTAGGAGGTGATCACCCGGTCCTGGAATTTGTATTGGCGGGCGGCCGAGTACACACCGAGGGCGACGCCGATGACCAGCGTCAGGATGATGGCGGCGAGGAACAGCCGGGTGGATATCCAGACGCGTTCGCCGAACTCAGCGTTAATAAAGGCGCCGTTGGGGCTGCGTCCCCAATCCCAACGCGTGACGATCGAGGTGAGCCACTCAAGGTAGCGGTCCCAGGGGCTGAGATCCGGGTCCAGGCCCTTCAGGCGCATGGAATTGGCCACCTGCTCGGGGGTGGGGCGGGGAATCCGCTCCTGTTCCAGCAGGGCCGGTTTGAGGGAACTGACCGCCAGGAAGTATCCGGCCGAAGTGGTCAGGAAGATCATAAAAACGTAAGTGATGCCGCGTTTGGCTAGGTACCGGAGCATGTGCGGTCTACTTCAGGCTCGAAGCCGCCGCCTGGACTGCGCAAGAACATCCCAGGGGTTCGCCCCGGGTTGGCCACCGAGTGCTTGCCTTGACTGCATCCATGTTCCAGATCCTTCCAATTTCCCGGCCGCCCCGCGGGTCTCGCGGCTCCCGGGTGTTCACCAGCGCACCGCTGGCCCCCAGCGACCGTCGCAAGCCAGCCCGGGTAGTGGACTATGTTGCGGGTCACATTCCAGAGGAAACTACCACATAGACGAAGCCGGAAAGACGCTAACTGACGGAAACCGCCCGCCCCGTATCAGATCGTTATGAACAACTCAGGAGAATCGATTTGACTGGACGATGACAGCCAATGTGGCTATTCTAACGGCCGCCGACAACCCGCGTGACAAGTTCACGCCACGTAGACATGAGCCGCTCGGGCGCCAAGCCCTGCACCCGGACCGCATGCAGCAGCCGCTCCGGGTCAAGGGTGGAGATGAGCGTCATGGCCATCAGCGCAGGGTCCGCCGCCATGCCTTCCTCGCGCAGCAGCACTTCGACATGGCGCTGCCACAGCAGTGCCGCGGGCACCTCATACCTGCTCTGCACTGAACTTTCCGCAGCGCGCACCAGATCCCCGTGCTCAAGGACGTACTCGATCCGCGCCGAACCAAAGGCGATCAGCCTCTCCAGGCCTGGAGCCCCGGGCCCCAGTGGTGGCGGACCAAACATGAACCGGGCCTGGAAAGCGGCTTCGGAGTCGCTCAGCAGGGTCATCATCAGGCCGGTCCGGCTACCGAACCTTCGGAAAACAGTTCCCTTGCCCACCCCCGCCCGCCCGGCCAGCCTGTCCATGGTGAGGGAATCCACGCCGCACTCGGCGATCAGTTCACGGGCAGCATCCAGCAGGCGCTCCCGGTTCCGCGCCGCATCGCTCCGCTCCGTGACTGGGCCGGCAAGCGATCCTGGCCGCAATGGGATGTAACTCACAGTCCACATCCTAGCTGCCGGGAATATTAATCGGACCGCAGTCCGTTTAGATCTCAGAGGCAGTAAAGCCCCCTTACCACCGGCCGGTGGCCCACCCCGGCCCGACTACAGGAGTTCGTATGTCAAAGAACACCGTCCTTACCCTTGTTGGCAGCCTGCGCGCCGAATCCACCAACCAGAAGCTGGCAGAAGCCATCCAGCTCAACGCTCCGGAGCAGGTTGACGTTGTCATCCACGAAAGCCTGGGCAACATCCCGTTCTACAACGAGGACATCGACGTCGAGGGCCAGGTTCCCGCAGCAGCAGCAGCCCTGCGCGCCGCAGCCAACGAGGCCGACACCCTCCTGCTGGTCACCCCGGAGTACAACGGCACCCTGCCCGCAGCACTGAAGAACGCCATTGACTGGCTGTCCCGCCCCTACGGCGCAGGCGCCCTCACCGGCAAGCCCACCGCCGTCGTGGGTTCCGCGTTCGGTCAGTTCGGCGGCGTCTGGGCCCAGGACGAAGCCCGCAAAGCCGTCGGCATCGCCGGCGCCCAGGTCCTCGAGGACGCCAAGCTCGCCGTTCCCGGCTCCCTGGTCCGCTTCGCCGAACTGCACCCGAAGGACGACGCCGAAGTTGTTGAACAGATCAAGGGCGTCTTCGATGTAATCACCGCCGCGCAGCCGGCAGCCCAGCCCGCAGCTTAAGACTTCCGCTGGCGCGAGCCAGAATGCCGCCGATGCCCCGGACACCACCAGGTGCCCGGGGCATCGGCCTGTCCTGACGTCTCTTGTTACCTCGCAGGCGTCCGCTACGTGACCAACTCTTGGCCGAACCGATACCGGGCCTGCACTCTCACGGCCAGGAGACCGCCGTAGCGTTAATTGCACGGTACGCAGCGGGTAGGTGCTCGTGATGCAGGGTGATGGGAATACGGCGCGGACATGGCAGGCAGGCGGAGGGCCGGGGGGCTGATTGCGACGACGGCGGTGCTGACGCTGCCCCTATGGCTGGGCTCTTGCACTCCGGGCCCGGCTCCTTCCGTCGGTGGCGTCCCCGCCGGGATCACCGCGGTTGAACCCATAGAGACGCCCGGGGCAGTTCCGGTACCGGCTCCCCAGCCGCAGGCACCTCCCCCGTCCGTGGCAGCGTCGACTGAAACCGGGACCGCCACGCCGCAGTTCCCCAACCAACAGTCCCCCTGGCCCTCCGGCCGCGCGGGCACTCCAGAAACCGGCAGCAGTACAGGCCAAGCGCCCGCGGCGGGGACTGGACCCGGCGCGGGGACTGGACCGGGCACGAACGCCTCCACCGCACCAAGGCCGTCGCCCGCACCTGAGGTCTCCGCCCCGCCGCCGGCCACATTGTTCGAGCGTCCGGATGCCAAGCAGGCCACCGGCAGGCCGGTCACCGCTTACTACGTACTGCTGGATGACGGCGGTGCGAAAGGTGTGCGCTTTGGCTGCAATGACAGCCTGGCAGGCCTGCGCCGCTCCGCTGCCGGACCGGCCGATCCGCTGCCCGCCGCCATGAATGCGCTGCTGGACGGATCCGCCGAGCCTGCGCCCGGGCTCTATAACGCCCTGTCAGCCTCAACCCTGACGTTCCTTTCCGGCACGTTCGACGGCTCCACCGTTACCGTCTACCTCTCCGGCGTGCTCCGGCCGGGCGGAGTGTGCGACATCCCCAGGGTCGAGGCGCAGCTCACGCAAACCGCCGTGGCGGCAGTCGGCGCCATCCGCGCGGACGTCTACGTCAATGGCGTGGGACTGGCGGACGCCCTCAGCCTCAAGTGACGCGTCGGGCATCTATGCAACAGATGTTGCCCTATTAGCAACCTGCGGCTGTATCCTGAGCATGTGACCCACGAAACGCTTGACGCTGCAGCAGCGCCGCTTCCAGCCGAAGCCATTGACGCCATCGAGCGCGCGGCAACGTCCGCCCACCGCTCGGCCCACCCACATGAGGCCCTCTTTTCCGCGCGCGCAGCCAACATTAAGCAATCCGCTGTCCGCGACGTTTTCGACATCTCCCTGCGCCCGGGCCTCGTGTCCCTCGCCGGGGGCAGCCCCTATCTGCAGTCCCTCCCCCTGGAACGCCTGGCCGCCACCGCTGCCAACATCATCGCCAAGGACGGCCTGACCGCCCTGCAGTATGGCGGCGGCCAGGGCACGGAAGAACTCCGCACCCAGATCTGCGAGGTCATGGCCGCCGAGGGAATCCTGGACGCCCTCCCGCAGAACGTGGTGATTACCGCCGGCTCCCAGTCAGCCCAGGACGTGGCCACCAAGCTCTTCTGCAATCCCGGCGACGTAGTGCTGGTGGAGAACCCCACGTACGTGGGAGCCCTCAACACCTTCGAGGCGTACCAGGTGGAGGTCGCCACCGTTGAAATGGACGACGACGGCCTGGTGCCTGAGCTGTTGGAGGCCAGGATCGCAGCACTCCAGACTGCCGGGAAAAACGTCAAGCTGCTGTACACCATTCCCAACTTCAACAACCCTTCCGGAATTACCCTGGCCGCGGGGCGCAGGCAGCGGATAGTAGATATATGCCGCAAAGCGAATATTATTGTGCTTGAAGACAACCCGTACGGTCTCCTTCGGTACCAGGGCCAGCCGCTGGAGCCCCTCCGCGCAGCCAACCCCGCCGATGTGATCTACCTGGGCTCCTTTTCGAAGATCTTTGCCCCGGGCCTGCGCATCGGTTGGGCACTGGTGCCCGAACACCTCCAGCGGCGCTACTACCTGGCGTCGGAGTCCGTTACCTTGTGCCCGCCCGCGTTCAATCAGATGCTGGTGTCCGCCTACCTGCGGGACTATGACTGGAGGGGCCAGATCGAAACCTACCGGGGCCTGTACGCCGAACGCTGTGCGGCGATGCTGACTGCCCTCGAAACACACATGCCCCCAGGCGCTACCTGGACCAGTCCCGAGGGCGGCTTCTTCGTGTGGGTGACCCTGCCGGAAGGCGTGGACACCTATCCCCTCCTGCAGCAGGCCATCGACGCCGGCGTCGTCTTTATCCCGGGGGCTGCCTTCACTCCGTCCGATGAACCCTCCAACAAGCTGAGGCTGGCCTTCAGCGCGGTCCCCCCGGCCGCCATCGAGGAGGGCGTCCGACGCCTGGCCGGGGTACTGCGGGAAAGCCTCGCGGCGTTGTAACGTTGGCGAGACTGAGTACGGCCAACTTCATCTCTAGCAAGGAGTGCAAAGCATGAGCGGAATTATCGTTGTAGGCGTTGATGGCAGCGGAACTGCCAAGAAGGCAGCCGAATCGGCCCGGGATCTGGCCGTCGCCATCGGAGGCTCACTGCACGTGGTCTCAGCCTTCGACAGCGACCGCACCGAAGTTTTCGGTTCCGGCAGCGATCAGTGGATCGTTTCCGACGCCGACGGCGCTGAACACGTGGCCAAAACTGTGGCCGATTCCCTCGCTGGTAGCGTCAAAGTGACCTACTCTGCCGCCCGCGGCAAGCCGGCAGAAGCCCTGATCAACGAAGCCGAACGCCTCGGCGCCAAAATGATCGTGGTGGGAAACCGCCGGATGCGCGGCATCGGCCGCGTGCTGGGCAGCGTCGCCAACAGCGTCGCGCACAACGCCACCTGCGACGTCTACATCGCCAACACCTACGACGCCGACTGACAGGCAGCCGGACACCATGCACCGCCACCGCGCACGTGCATGGTGTCCGTTCTCACCCCTTTTCGGCCGGATTCAGCCACCACCGGACGATAAAATGGAAGTGCCCTCAACGGAGCGGACAATCACTTTCCACTTCAGTAAAAGGGGCCCCCTTGCTCACTCTCCAGCGCCGGCAGCTTGTTGGCCATGACATTCTCCTCGCCCGTCACGGCAATCACATCTGCTCGATGCGCCTGGACCGCGGCACCGGGCGGGTCGTTGCGCTCCTGGATGACGGCTCCGTGGACAGCGCGCCCAACCTCATCGCCCCGGACCTCCGCCTGCCGGCCACCATCCGCAGTGTCCTGTACGAGGACCGGAAGTTCTTTGCCGGCGTCGCAACCGTCGCCGTGATCCTCGGCGGCCTGCTCTTCGGAACATCGGCGGCCCTGACCGGAACGTGGGCGGGGAGCCCCGAAATGCTCGAGATGCTCACGGCCTACTCCGCCTACGGGTACTAAATAACGGCCCTCAGTTATAGAAGCCAGCCCCGCAGGATCACCCACAGTCCGGCCATCACCAGGCCGCCGAACAGGGAGCCCGCAACCACCTGGGCGAGGGTGTGGGCGCGCAGGACAACTCTGGACCAGCCGACGGCGGGAATCAGCACCATCAGCGGCAGCCACGCCGGACCGAGCATGAGAACGAAAATTGCCGCCGCGGACGACACCGCGGCTGCGTGCCCGCTGATCTTCCAGAACGGGCTGACGGCTGCCAGCACAACGATCCCCGCCACGATGCCGAGCACCATCACCACGACACTGCGCGGCGACCCGACGGCAGCCAACACCACCAGTCCGGCGATGACACACACCAGCGCCATGAGCAGCACGGGCGCCCGCTGGTGACGGTCGCTGACATGGTGGTCCGTGACCTTGCCCAGCCGCACGAGGATGAGCAGCAGGAAAAGAGGCAGCACACAGACAAAGAGGGCAGCAAGTGCCCCGTAGCCAATGGTCCCCGGGAAACCCGGCTCGATCACTGGGCTGACGAGCAACTGCAGCGTCACCACCACCGGCGGCTGGAACACCTCGGTCAGCCATCTTGCGGCCCGGTTCCTGGCACGGATCGAGGCCGGGCTCGCTGCCTTGGAATCCCTAGTCAAGGAGGAGCGCCGGCTCCTCGAGGATGGCAGCGACGTCGGCCATGAAGCGGGCGGACAGGTCACCGTCAACCACGCGGTGGTCGAATGACCCGCCCAGGGTGGTGATCCAGCGCGGAATGACTTCGCCGTCCAGCACCCAGGGCTTCTGTTTGATGGTTCCGAAGGCCACAATGGCCACTTCACCGGGGTTGATGATGGGCGTTCCGGTGTCGATCCCGAGCGCACCGATGTTCGTGATGGTCAGCGTTCCGCCCTGCATTTCGGCGGGCTGCGTCTTGCCCGCACGTGCGGTGGTGGCCAGGTTGTTCAAGGCCAGCGCCAGGTCCTTGAGCGAGAGGTCCTGGGCGTCCTTGATGTTCGGCACCATCAGCCCGCGCGGGGTGGCCGCGGCGATGCCAAGGTTCATGTAGTGCTTGACCTGGATTTCGGCGGTGTCCTTCCCGTCCACGTTGTCCACCCACGTGGCATTGACGCTGGGGTTCCTGGCTGCGGCCCAGATGACGGCCTTGGCCAGGATCAGCAGCGGTGAAACCCTGATCCCCTCGAAGTCGCGTGAGGCCTTCAGCCGCTTGACGAATTCCATGGTGCGGCTGGCGTCAACGTCAACGAAGATGCTGACGTGCGGAGCCGCGAAGGCCGATTCCACCATGGCCTTGGCGGTGGCCTTGCGGACGCCCTTGACGGGAATGCGTTCGATCCGCTGGTCCTGGGGCTTGCCGGCCTTGCCCCAGAAGCCGTCTGCCTTGTCGTGTTCGGCATCGCGCTGGGCCTGGTAGCTGACCAGGTCCTCGCGCGTGACTTCGCCGCGGAAGCCCGTGGCCACCACATCGGCGAGGTCGATTCCCAGGTCGCGGGCGATTTTGCGGACCGGCGGCTTGGCGAGGACCCGGTTCACCAGGCCGGTGATGGTTCCGCCGAACGTAGGCCGGGTATCGACGACGGCGGTCTGGCCCTCGGCCTGGCTGGCAGTTCCTGCCGCAGTCCCTTGCCGCCTTCCGGAGACTTCAGCGGGTGTGTGCGGCTGGACCGGCTCCACCTCCGGGGCGTTGCGCGACACGGAATCGGCGGGCGCCGGCCTCCGCGGGCGGCGCTTGACGGCGTCCGCCTTGGGCCCCGATCCCACCAGGGGACCGCCGGCCGGGGCACCACCGGAAGTGTCGCCGTCGTCCGCTGGAAGCTTCCCGTACAGCGGCTGTACCGGGGTGGCCGGAGCAGGAACATCAGCGGGGGTGGGGTCACCGGAGACGGCATCCGAGACGCTGATGATGGCCGTTCCGACGTCGATGGTCACGCCTTCGGAGACCAGGAGCTCAGTGACGGTGCCGGCGAAGGGGGACGGCAGTTCAACGAGTGACTTGGCGGTCTCGATCTCGCACAGGACGTCGTTGACGGCCACCGTGTCACCCGGCTTAACCTTCCACGCGACGATTTCCGCCTCGGTCAGGCCTTCGCCCACGTCGGGCAGGTTGAACTTGTTGAGCGTCATGGTGTCCTCTTTTGCGACGAGTTTTGCGGCGGGCGCAGGCGGTGCGGGGCGCCTAGTAGGCCAAGGCGCGGTCCAGCGCCTCGAGGATTCGGTCGATGCCGGGAAGGTAGTCTTCCTCGACCTTCGCCACCGGGTAGGGCATGTGGAAGCCGCCCACGCGGATCACGGGAGCCTCCAGCGAAAGGAACGCGCGTTCGCTGATCCGGGCTGCGATCTCGCCGCCTATGCCTCCAAAAGTCGGGGCCTCGTGGGCCACCACGAGGCGGCCGGTCTTCTTAGCGGAGGCGGTGACGGTATCGAAGTCGATCGGGGAAATTGAGCGCAGGTCGATGACCTCGATGCTGTGGCCGTCCTCAGCCGCGGCCTCAGCTGCGGCAAGGGCCACCGGCACCAGTGGCCCGTAGGCCACCACGGTGGCGTCGCTGCCCTCGCGCAGTACATGTGCCTTGAACGGATCTGCCGACGCACCGGGAGACTCCGTATCCACCTCGCCCTTGAGCCAATAGCGGCGCTTCGGTTCGAAGAAGATGACGGGGTCCTGGCACTCGACGGCCTGCCGGATCATCCAGTAGGCGTCATGGGCGTTCGACGGCGTGATGATCCGCAGTCCGGCCGTGTGGGCGAAGAGCGCCTCCGGCGATTCCGAATGGTGCTCAATGGACCCAATGCCGCCGCCATAGGGGATCCGGACCACCACGGGAACTGTCAGGTTTCCGTTACTGCGGGCGTGCATCTTGGCCAGCTGCGTGGTGATCTGGTTAAAGCCGGGGAACACAAAGCCGTCAAACTGGATCTCGCAGACGGGCAGGTATCCGCGCAGGGCCAGGCCAATGGCAGTGCCGATGATGCCGGACTCCGCCAGCGGAGTGTCCACCACCCGGTCCGCCCCGAACTCAGCAAGGAGACCGTCAGTGACGCGGTAAACGCCGCCCAGCGCCCCGATGTCCTCGCCCATGAGCAGCGAACGGGGGTTGTTGTCCAGGGTGGCGCGCAGGCCCTCGTTGATGGCCTTGGCTATGGTCATGGTGGTCATCAGCGGGCCACTCCTGTCGCTGTTTCATCGTCTTCCGTGCCTGCGGCCCCGGGGAGGCTTTCTTCCGCTTCGTCAGCGAATCCGGCGCTGTACTCCTCGAACCAGGCCAGCTCCTCCGCCACCAGCGGATGGGCCTCGACGTACGTGTTGGCGAAGGCTGTGCGGATATCCGGGGTCTCGAGGTCGTGCGTTGTCTTGCGGACATAGGCGGCGAGTTCGTCGCCGTCGGCCTTGACCTGCGCAAAGAAGGCGTCCTCCGCCAAACCCTGGGCGCGGAGGTATTTTTCCAGGCGGTCGAGCGGATCCTTGGCCCGCCACAGGGCTTCCTCGGAGGATTCCCGGTACTTCGTGGGGTCATCGGCCGTTGTGTGCGCGCCGACCCGGTAGGTGAAGGCCTCGATCAGCACCGGGCCGTGGCCCTCCCGGGCCCGCTCCAAGGCCCATTCCGTAACGGCATGGACGGCGATGACATCATTGCCGTCCACCCGGATGCCCGGAAAACCGTAGCCCTTGGCCCGGTTGGACAGCGGAATGCGCGTCTGCACGGTGCTGGGCACCGAGATGGCCCAGTGGTTGTTCTGGCAGAAGAACACCACGGGGGCGTCATAGGAGGAGGCGAACACCATGGATTCGTGGACGTCGCCTTCCGAACTGGCGCCGTCGCCGAAATACACCATAACTGCAGCCTTGGGCTCGGCCGGGTGGTCGGTCCCCTCCCCGGCTGCCGCGGCTGCGAGTTTTTGGTCCCGCTGAATTCCCATGGCATACCCGACGGCGTGCGGCGTCTGCGCGGCAAGGACAAGGGTGTAGAGGTGGAAATTGGTGTCCTTGGGGTTCCAGCCGCCGTTGGAGACGCCGCGGAACTGACGGAGGAGTTCGGCGAGATCCACGTTGCGGGTCAGGGCGACGCCGTGTTCCCGGTAGGTGGGGAAGATGTAGTCCTGCGGCTGGCTGGCACGTCCCGAGCCGATCTGCGCCGCCTCCTGACCCGTGAGCGGGACCCAGAGCGCCAGCTGTCCTTGGCGTTGAAGCGCCGTTGCCTCAACATCAAAGCGGCGGATCTTGGCCATGTCGGCGTAGAAACCACGGAGCTGCTCCGCGTCCAGCCTGTCCGCGTACGCCGAGAAAACCGGGTCAGTGCCCAGCGTCCCGTCAGGCGCCAGCAGTTGCACCATAGGCTCGGCGGGACCGCCAAGGCGGGCCTCGGCTTCGGCCTCAAGCTGGTCGTCTACCGCTGTACCGTCGAACTCGGTGGAGGGCAAATGTGTGGCGCCCATACCGTCTCCTTGCTTGCCGCATGCGGATGCGTTGCAATGTCGCTGGGATATATGCCACTTACGGAATGCATTCCATGTCCGGCATATATATTGGCTTACTGATTCTTACTTTATCTTCAGTAGGTCTTCGTCGAAGCGCACGTTAAGCGCTAGGAACGCCGTGGCGGCTTTGTATAGTTTGCACAGAGGGCCAGAAACCGGCTGTTCGCTTCCGGTTCGCCGATGCTGACGCGAACACCCTCGGCGCCGAAGGCCCTCACCGAGAGCGCCTGCTCTCCCGCCAGCTCGGCGAATTCCGCGCTGTTCTCACCCAGGTCCAACCAGACAAAATTGCCCTGCGCCTCGGGTACAAACCAGCCCAACTCCCGCAGCCCGGAGGTAACGCGGTCACGTTCGTCCACGATGCTTTGTACCCTTTCTACAACCTGGGGGTAGTTCTGCAGGGAAACAATTGCCGCCTGCTCGGCGATCTGTGACACGGAGAAAGGCGTGGCCGTTACCCGCAAGTGCTGGGTCAGGCCCGGGTTTGAGACGCTGTACCCCACCCTCAGGCCGGCGAGGCCATGGGCCTTGGAGAAGGTCCTGAGGACCACCACATTGGGGTATCGGCGGTAGAGTGCGATGCCGTCCACTGCGCCCTCGTCGCGAACGAACTCCTGGTAGGCCTCATCGATGACCACCACGACGTCTGACGGGACGGCCTGAATGAACTGTTCCGTTTCGGCGGCGGTCAGGATAGGGCCGGTCGGATTATTGGGTGTGCAGAGCAGGATGACCCTGGTGCGCACCGTGATGGCCGCAGCCATGGCCGCCAGATCATGGCGTCCGTCGGCCAGCAGGGGGATCTGAACGCTTTCCGCGCCTGCCAGGCCAACACTGATGGGGTAAGCCTCGAAGGAACGCCACGCATAGATCACTTCGTCGGCTTTGCCGTCGTCGTTCTGCCCGGCGAAGGTGGAAAGGAGTTGGTTCAGGGCACCGAGGCTTCCGGCTCCGGTGACGATGTCCTCCGCCGGGACGTCCAGGAACTCGGCGAGCGTGCTGCGCAACTTGCTGCTGAGCGGGTCCGGGTAGCGGTTGAAATCTTGTTGGTTTGCGATGGCCTCAAGCACTGCCGGAAGCGGCGGCAGGGGGTTTTCGTTGGAGGAAAGTTTGTAGCTGGCCAGCCCGTCCACAGCGACGGGGGGCTTTCCTGCAGCGTAGCGGGGAAGCCGGCCCACCACGGGGCGTGGCCGGATTTCCCCGGGCACGGTCTCTGATGACGTCATGCAAACTAGCCTACTTCTCCCGACGTAGGGAGGAGCGGGCCCCCGGGCAGCTCACGGGGCGGTGTGACAGCATAATCCCATGCGCTCCTTTATTGTTCGGGTCCTGATCAACGGGCTGGCCCTCTGGATTGCCAGCTGGATATTGCCGGGACTGGATATCTCCACCACTGCCACCACCGAGGCTGTGGCCAACACGGGCGTCACGCAGGGCACCGAGACCATCGGCATTATCCTGGCCTATCTGTTCATCGGGCTGATCTTCGGTGTGGTGAACGCGTTTGTCCGTCCCCTGGTCAGCCTCCTGTCCCTGCCCATCACCATCCTCACGTTGGGCCTGTTTACGATCGTTATCAACGCCGCCATGCTTTACCTGACGTCATGGCTCAGCAGTTACACACCGGTGCATTTCACCATCGACTCGTTCTTCTGGACAGCGGTCCTCGCGGCCATCATCATCACCCTCATCTCGCTGGTCGCGGGCAGGGTCCCGGGCGGACGCAGGGGTTAGCGCCTGCGTTGATGCGCATCCCCCTCCTCCGTAGCCATCCAGTAGACCACCCGCAGTCCTGCTTGCGGCGCCGCTCAACCTTGCATCTTTCCTGTTGTAACCTGACGGTCCGACTCAGACTTTGGCGATGAAGGGGCCTGCCCCGGCTGCAGCCGGGGCCCCGGCGCACTCGACTTTTCGGCGGGGGTCCGCGTCATGGCGAAGCGGGTGGCCGTCGCCGTGCCGCCTGCCCCCAAGACCCCGGCAAGAACTGCTGTTGAATGTCTCAGGGTGGGGTCGTCACTGACTCCCACAAGACCGGCCGCCGCCTGATAATTGGCGAGCCGATGCCCCGGACCAAGACCAACATCCTCGCCTTCCGGCGTTCTCACCTGGTCAAGGAGCGTCACAGTCACCCTGTTCCGGGCGTCCGGATTCGCCGTCCCGTCCATCCCGGCAACCCCGTCCTGACGATGTTCGAAGTGGAGGGTACTGACATCACCGCGCGGGTCGATGCCGCCAACCGGCGACCCTGCAGTCAGTACGTATTTCATGTCGTATTCAGTGCGGAACAGCGGGTCGGCCGCAAGATTCATCGCGTGAATCCCGCCCTGGCTGTAACCAACCGCCACAACCGATGCCCCCTTTTCTGCCCCGGTTTCCCGCAATGCGGCCCGCACGGCAATGTTAACCTCGGCAGATCCATGCCCCACGGCTTCGTCGATGCCTGCCACATCGAACGGGTTCGCTCCGCCAACGTCGCCGTCTGCCTGGGTACCTGGGATGACCACGACATAGGCCTTTTGGCCGCCCGAAACCGTTTCGATGACTTCGATGTAACCGGGTCCTCTCGCATCGACGATCCGTGCCCTCTCAAGGAGGGCAGCTGGAGATCCATCGAAGTCAACAGGCAGGCTCTCCTTCCGGTCCACCACTATGCGGCGGGGCTTCAGTGCGGGAAAGACGGCTTCCGCGATGCCCAGGAGTTCCCGTTTGGCTTTCACCACGTTGCGCAGCATCAGATCCATGCCGCGAAGGTCGGGCCACAGTGGATCGTCCAGGCGGACATGCTCAAAGTCGGCGACCGACGGAATGCCCATGTTGGCAAAGAGGCTTGTCACCGCCTCCGCCGCCTCGTAGTCCCGTTTGCTGGCGCGGACCTGGCTGCTGATGGCCTGCAGCTCTGCGCGGACAGCCTGAATGGCCGCCCCGGACCGGGTGAGCGTGGACATAGCGTCCATCCACGCAACCGCCCGATCAAGGCGGTAGGGCCCCAGATTGTTCTGGATCCGCTGCACTTCCGTTTCCAGTGCGGTCAGCTCCTCCGCCAGAAGGTCCAGCTTCTCCGCGCCGCCCACGAGTTCCTCTAACTGGAAGGTGATGCCGCCAATGCCGCCCCGAATTTCCATGCCGCCGTCCCTAGTGGGGCCGGTCAGCTTGATGGGTCCGCCTGAACCGGACGGCGTTACCTCGGCCATGGGAACTGTCCCGCCGGAGCGGCCGAGGCGGCTGGAGCGGAGGCAAGTTCCAGCGCGTAGCGGTTCACTGCCGTCAGGGCATCCTCAATGAGAACCCGTGCCCTGCCCACTTGTACCTCCTGGAGGGCAACTGAATCCCGATAGGCGCGCCCGGCCGGTGACTGCCACTCCAGCAACTGGATCTCCCGGAAGCTGCCAAGAATACGGTCCACCCGGTCCGAGCAAGCGGCCACTCGCGCTGCAAGGCCCTGGACCTCGTAGCCACGGGACAGCAGCGCGGCCAGATCAGCTGCCATCGAATCTCCGGTCATTCGTCCCCCTGCTTGGTCACCGCGTTGCCTGCCGCGTCGGGTGATGCTTCACGTCTGAGCCCCAACGCTACGGAAGGCGTCCGCGCGACGGGAGCACCGCCGTCGGCTATGTGGACAAGTCACCCGGAGCCTCCCCCGCAGGCCACCGCTTGAGCTCCCGCTTCAGCCGCGGCGGGAGTTCGTGAAAGAATCAGCACATGCCTGAAACTGCCGCCACAGCTGACACCCGCACGCCCTCCGGACGCCTGGCCCTTGCCGCGTCACCGGAGCCGATCGCTCTGGGCCCGCTGGACGGCCGCTACCAGTCCGCCGTCGCACCCCTCGTTGACTACCTGTCCGAGGCGGCCCTCAACCGTGACCGCGTGGCGGTGGAAGTTGAATGGCTTATCCACCTGACCAGTAACAACGTCCTTCCCGGCGCCGGCCCGCTGACCCAGGACCAGCAGGACCAGCTGCGTGCCATCGTCACCGAGTTCAACGCCGCGTCCGTCTCTGAACTGGCAGAAATCGAAGCCGTCACGGTTCACGACGTGAAGGCTGTGGAGTACTACATCGGCCGCCGCCTGCCGGCCATCGGCATCGAGAACCTGACCGCCATGGTCCACTTCGGCTGCACCTCCGAGGACATCAACAATCTCTCCTACGCCCTCGGCGTCAAGGGTGCTGTGGAGGATGTGTGGCTTCCGGCCGCCCGTGCCCTGGTTGCCCAGATCAGCACGATGGCCGAGGACAACCGGGCCGTTCCCATGCTGTCCCGCACCCACGGCCAGCCCGCCACCCCCACCACGCTGGGCAAGGAACTGGCAGTCATCGCGCACCGCCTCACCCGGCAGCTGGACCGGATCGCGAAGACCGAATACCTGGGCAAGATCAACGGCGCCACCGGCACCTACGCCGCCCACGTGGCCTCCGTCCCCGGCGCCGACTGGCAGCAGGTTTCGAAATCCTTCGTGAAGGGCCTCGGCCTGACCTGGAACCCGCTGACCACCCAAATCGAAAGCCACGACTGGCAGGCGGAGCTGTACGCCGACGTCGCACGGTTCAACCGGATCCTGCACAACGTCTGCACGGACATCTGGAGCTATATTTCCATCGGCTACTTCGCCCAGATCCCCGTGGCCGGCGCCACCGGATCCTCCACGATGCCGCACAAGGTCAACCCGATCCGCTTCGAAAACGCCGAGGCCAACCTGGAGATCTCCTCCGGCCTCCTGGACGTCCTGGGCTCCACACTCGTGACCTCCCGCTGGCAGCGCGACCTCACCGACTCCTCCAGCCAGCGCAACATCGGCGTGGCATTCGGCCACTCCCTGCTGGCCATCTCCAACGTCGCCAAGGGACTGGACCGGCTCGATGTGGCCGAGGACGTCCTGGCCGCTGACCTCGACACCAACTGGGAAGTCCTGGGCGAGGCGATCCAGATGGTCATGCGCGCCGAGGCGATTGCCGGCGTCGAAGGCATGGAAAACCCCTACGAGCGGCTCAAGGACCTCACCCGCGGCCAGCGCGTGGACGCCGCCCGCATGCAGGAGTTCGTCCAGAGCCTGGGCCTCTCCGCCGACGCCGAGGCGCGACTTCTCGCCCTCACGCCCGGCAAGTACACGGGCATCGCGGACCAGTTGGTGGACCACCTCAAGTAGGGCTGCCTTCCAGCCCCAGAGAAGTACGACGGCGGCGCCGGGTCCCAGGGGCCCGGCGCCTTCATTTTCCGGTGGGGGCAGGCCGTGCCCCGCAGGTGCGAAACTGGAGCCATGAAGCTTCTCCTCATCCGCCATGGACAGACCCCCGGCAACGTACTCGGCCAACTGGACACAGCCCACCCGGGGCCCGGACTCACCGAACTGGGTGAGCGGCAGGCTGAGGCGATGGCGCGGTCCCTGGCCAATGAACAGATCGGGGCACTGTACGCATCGACGCTGGTGCGGACCCAGATCACTGCTGCTCCGCTGTCCAGGCTGCAGGGCCTCGAGGTTGAAGTGCTGGACGGGCTCCACGAAATCGAGGCGGGCTCCTTGGAGAAGCTCACGGACCATGAAGCCCACAAGCAGTACATGACCACGGTCTTTTCCTGGGCGGCCGGTGACCTTGACCGGCGGATGCCTGCCGGCCCGGACGGGCATGAGTTTTTTGAAAGGTACGACGCCGACATCGCCAGGATTGCCGAGCGCGCCACCGGGGGGCTGCACACCGCCGTAGTCGCCGTGGTCAGCCATGGCGCCGCTATCCGCACGTGGGCGGGCCTGCGCGCCGACGGCGCCGATCACGAGTTCGCCGCCCGCCATGTGCTGGCCAACACCGGCATCGTGGCTGTGGAAGGGGACCCCGCTTCGGGGTGGAAACTGATCCACTGGGACGGCAGCCCCGTCGGCGGACTGGCCCTTGCGGACCCCACAGCCGAGGACCCCACCGGAACGGACGTCGTCGGCCGGTAACAGCCGGAGCGGCTGCGGCTTTCAGCGCAGGGGCAGGAGCTTTACTGGCTGCGGGGTAACAGCCAGGCGCCGGGCCATGACTGCAGCCTCAGCTGCGGAGGGGCGTGCGGCGCTGTCCATCGCGGTGGCTGCGCGCAGTAATTCACCCCAGCCTGGCCCCAGCTCGGCGGGAACCCCGGGGCTGCGCAGTGTCCGTGCCACAAGGGACTCCACAGCCGTGCCGGTGTAAGCCCTGGCCCCGGTCAGCAGTTCCAGGAGGACCAGGCCCAAGGCGTAGATATCCCAGGCCGGCTCCGCGGCACCACCCGATGCCTGCTCCGGGCTCATATAGTGCACAGTTCCTGACGACATGCCCGGCTCGGGCGCCGCGCCCGCGGCGGACGCGATGCCGAAGTCCACGATCCGGACCGGGCTTCGCCGCAGCCCGCTGAGCATGAGGTTGGCGGGCTTGATGTCCCGGTGCACCACGCCCCGGCCGTGAAGGTGGATGAGGCCATCAAAAAGTCCAACGGCCCAGGAAGCAACTTCCTGCGGGGACCGCAACGGACCGTTAGCTACTTGGGCAAGACTGGGCCCAAGCGCCAGTTCCTCCACAATGTAGGGCCGGCCGGGCAAGTGCCGCGGCCCCGGCATGGCCCCTTCCCCATGGAAGGTGATAACGGAAGGATGGTTCAAACCGGCCAGGACCGCGGCCTCGTTGGCGATCCTCTCGCGGTGCTTGAGCGAGTCGTCAGCCGCGAGCTTCACCGCGACGTCGCGGCCGCCCGCCAGGTCCACGGCGCGAAAGACCTGGGCCATGGAGCCCCGCCCCAGTCTCTCCCTCAGCTGGAAACGGCCGCCCACCACCGCCCCCTCGGGCATGCCGCCGTTCGCAGAGGCCGCTACCAAAGGCACAGCCGCCAGGGCCGTCATGCTCCGACAGCAAGGGCAGGCACTCGCTGCTCTGGCGTCAGCGGTTCTTCAGCCAGTTCCGGCCAGCCGGTCGCCCAGGCATCGAGCTGGAAGCCGCAACTGCAGCGCCACACGGGGGGCAACTGCACGGGCCCCTCTTCCGGTTCAAACGTGTATTCGACTGCGGTTCCGCCCAAGGCGGGCACCACTATTTCCATCTCCGTGGCGCAGTGAACTGGCCAGTCGCCCCGGTCTGCGGCGGGTGCGGACACTGGACCCGGCGGCACTGCCTCAAAATATGCGTTGATGGCGCTCATGACTCCCTCTGGATTCTCCGGACTAGTCGTAAGCATACATATTACTAGGTGAACTAGCTAGCTAGGCTAGCGAGTTTAATCCCGCTCCTGATGCCCGGCCTGGATGGCACGGGTCATGTGCTGAAGAAACTCGACCACTACCCGGGCCTCCTCCGCCGTGAGGCCCTCGGCCACGGACATCATTCGGCGGTGCATTTCACCCAGTGTTTCGCGGACCTCGCGGTCGGACTCGACGGTCGGCACCACCACGACTGAACGGCGGTCTGTTGGATGGGATTCACGCCGCACGTGACCGGTGGCCACCAGCCTGTCAACAAGGGATGTCGTGGAGGCGCTTGTTATCCCAAGGAACCGGCTCAGGTCCTTGGGCACCACCGTCCCCCCGGACGCCTGGACACGCAGGAGGTACCTCAAAGCGAGGATGTCAGTCTCCCCCATGCCCATGGAGTCGCGGGTGGAGCGCCGGACGGTCGTCTCGGCAGTGCGGTAGTCGCGGAGGGACTTCAACACTGCGGCGCTGTAGTCCAACTGGCCGTCCGGCCCATACCAATACCCGGAACCTTCGTTTTTGGAGCCCATGCAATCATCTTAGACCGCCTGATAACTAGGCCATCGAGAATGTTCAGTCGTTGAGGTACTCCGTCCGCCCCTGTTCTCTCAGTGCTTACGGCGAGGAAACACAGGCGTAACCGCCGGCCCATAGGTTTATCAGGCATAACCCTTCGGCGAATCGAGGCAAACCATGCAGACCAACCCGCGTCTCAACATTAGGGCCGTGACCTGGTCCAACCCCGTGGGTGCCGATCTGCGCCGGGCCCAGCAGGCAGAACTGGACGCCCGCTTCGGTACGCCTGACCACGAACCCGGGGTCCCGCCGTCGGGCGCTGACTGTGCCGTTTTCCTGGTGGCCTACGACAAGGGGTCCGGCCAGCCGGTGGGTTGCGGCGGACTCAGGCTCCTGGACGACGACACGGCGGAGATCAAACGGCTCTATGTACTCCCCTACACGCGCGGCTCAGGCGTGGCCAGTTCCATCCTGGCGGCCCTCGAGGCCGAGGCGCACAAACAGGGAATCAGGCGGATCAAGGCCGAAGCGGGCTCAGCGCAGCCCGATGGCAGGAACTTCTACGAGAATTCCGGCTTTGAACCCGTCCCCAACTTCGGCGCCTACGCCGGCGTGGAGCACTCGTACTGCTATGCCAAACCCATCGACTCACACAGCGCAGCCCACACCGCCATGGCCTGAGACCGGACGCGACCGCTGAACGGCAGCTGCTGCCGGCGGGCGTCACACAGCCGCCCGACACTGCGCACGGCACAGCCCGTCGGCTAACCTCGCCCTATGGAATCAGCAGACATCACCTTCCGCACGCGCAAATGGGTACGGCCGGAGGACCTCAACGCCAACGGCACGCTGTTCGGCGGGAGCCTGCTGAAATGGATCGACGAGGAAGCGGCCATCTACGCCATCCTCCAGCTCGGCAACGGGCGTGCGGTGACAAAATACATCTCCGAAATCAACTTCGTCAGCTCCGCCGTCCAGGGTGACCTGATCGAGATGGGCCTGACCGCCACACGCTTCGGCCGCACGTCGCTGACCATGCGGGCCGAAGTCCGCAACATGATCACGCGGCAGAGCATCCTCACCATTGAGCAGATCGTCTTTGTGAACCTCAGCCCATCGGGCCAGCCGGAGCCGCACGGCTACACCGAAATCACCTACGACAGGGACAGGATCCCGACGCACCACCTCACCGACACGCTGAACCAGGACTGACGACGGCGGGACTCGCCTTTGGGAGGCTGCCCGCCCGCCCGCCTCCGGACGTTCACCGCACGTTTACGCACTGTGCCCAGAGTGTTCCGGCAACAGGACCAGACTAGACAGCCGGGCTGTTTATCGAATCGATAGCTTTTAACGCCCCCATCTGTCGAGTCCGGCTATAGGCTTGCCGGACAATGCTCCGAGCCAAGTTCAGAAATGAGTCCTGATCGTGCGTAAACTCCAGACTTTGATGGCCGCCGCCGTCGCCGTTACCCTGTTGGCCGGCTGTGGCGCCGGCACGGCAACCCCCGCCGCGTCAGGCGAGCCGTCGTCGACATCCACCGTTCCTTCCGGTGAAACGCTGGTGGTCTACACCAACTCCAACGGCGAGGGCCGCGGCGAATGGTGGACGGCGGAGGCCGCCAAAGCGGGCTTCAAGATCGAAGTGGTTGGGGCCGGCGGCGCAGATGCCACGAACAAACTCATCGCGGAAAAGAACAACTCCGTTGCCGATGTCGCCTTCGGGTTGAACAACATGTACTTCGCGCAGATTAAGGCCGCCGGCGCCCTGGAGCCCTTCGAACCGGCCTGGGCAGGCGAAGTGGACACGGCCGTAGGAGACAACGGTGACGGCAAGGCATACTGGCCGCTCGTGAAGCAGGCCATCCTTCTTGGCTACAACTCCGACAAGATCAGTGCCGACGCCGCCCCGAAGGACTGGACGGACCTCTGGACCAAGGAAGAGTTCAAGTCCCGCTACGAGCGGGTGACAGGGCTCGGAACCGCGACGGCACAGCTGGTGTTCGCCGGCATCCTTTCCCGCTACAAGGATGACTCCGGCGACCTGGGCATCTCTGCCGAGGGCTGGAAGCAGGTTGAGCAGTACTTCCGGAACGGCAGCCCCGCCGTGGCCAAGACCGACCTCTTCGCCCGGATAGCCTCGGGCGACGTGGACATGGGCCAGATGCCCTCCTCGATCATTGCCGAGCGTGAGAAGTCGTTCAAGGTCAACGTGGAAACGGTGATCCCGTCAGTCGGCGTGCCGCTGGCCGTTGAGCAGATTGCCCTCGTCAAGGGAACAAAGAAAAAAGCCGAGGCCGTGAAGTTCATTGACTGGTTCGGCAGCGCGGACGTGCAAGGTGCCTTCGCCAAGAAGTTCAACTCGATGCCGGTCAACAAGACTGCCGCGGCCCAGGCCAACCCCGATGTGGTGAAGTTCTTCTCGACCGTTAAGCAGCAGGACATCGACTGGGGCTTCGTCCAAAAGAACATGGGTGCCTGGGTGGAGAAGATCGAACTCGAATACATGCAGTAGGAGCCACACCCCCGCGCCCCGTTCCGCACCACAGCCGGACCAGCCGGCTCTTCCCGAGACAGGTAACCATGATCCGCCTAGACAACATCGAAGTCACCTTCGGCGATTTCGTAGCCATCCCGAACCTCGACCTGCACGTCAAACCCGGAGAGTTTTTCACGCTTCTGGGTCCCTCGGGGTGCGGGAAGACGACGGCGTTGCGCACCTTGGCGGGTTTCATCGAACCTTCTGCCGGTACGGTCCATGTGGACGGGAAGAACGTCACCCGGCTACCGAGCGACAAGCGGCAGGTGGGCATGGTGTTCCAGAACTATGCCCTGTTCCCCAGCATGAGCGTCTGGGAGAACATCGCCTTCGGACTGCGGGTCCGGAAAGAGAAGTCCGCTGAGACCGACCACCTGGTGCGCGACATCGCGCACCGGGTGGAGCTCAGCGACGAGCAGCTGCAGAAGAACGTTGCCGAGCTGTCCGGTGGCCAACAGCAGCGCGTGGCGGTGGCCCGGGCTCTGGTGCTGCGGCCCAAGATCCTCCTGCTGGATGAGCCGCTGTCCAACTTGGACGCCAAGCTCCGGCACCAGCTCCGGCAGCAGCTCAAAGACCTGCAGAGCGAATTCGGCATCACCACCGTGTACGTCACGCACGATCAGGACGAAGCCCTGGCCATGAGCGACCGGGTGGCAGTTTTCAACAAGGGCGTCGTGGAACAGGTGGGGACACCGCAGTCGATTTACGATAACGCCGCCACGGAATTTGTCTGCAACTTCATCGGCGACAGCTCGCCGCTGACACCGGAGTTCATCGCTGAACTCAACAGGCTCTCCGGTGCCGAACTCAGCGCCGCGGCCAAGTCCTATCTTCGGGTGGAAAAGGCGTCCCTGACGCCGCCCGCCAATGGAGGCACCGCCGTCGGGCTTTCCGGGAAAGTGGCTTCACGCACCTATCACGGGCTCCACAGCCGCTACATTGTGCGGAGCCATGGCGCGGACCTCCGGCTGCTGGTGAAGGAAGACGGCGCCACGCACCCCGGGGCGGGCGCTGAAACCACCGTGTACGTCCAGCCCGGGCACGTGCTGCAGTACCACCCGGACACGGGCAAGGCCCTGGAAAGGCAGGACCAGGCAGTGGTCACGCCATGAGCGGGACCTCAGCGAAAAGCATGCTCCGCTCCCCGTTCATCCTGATCGTGGGAACGGTACTGACCTGGTTCATCGCCGCGTTCCTGGTCTGGCCCAACCTCAACGTCCTGATCGCCACGTTCTTCCCGGACGGCAGCTTCTCCGGACGCGCCGCGGAAAAGCTGTTCTCCTCCCAGCGCGCCATGAAGTCCCTCGGCAACAGCTTCATGCTCGCCGTGGCCCTGTCCATCACCGTGAATGTGGTGGGCATCTTCATTGTCCTGGTCACCCACTACTTCAAGATCCGCGGCTCCAGGATCCTGTTCCTGGGCTACGCGTCCACCTTCATCTACGGCGGCATTGTCCTGGCGGCCGGGTACAAGTTCATCTACGGGGACAAGGGCATCGTCACGGCCCTGCTCCTGAAGGCCTTCCCGGGCATGGATGCGGCGTGGTTCTCCGGCTTCTTCGCTGTCCTGGTTGTGATGACGTTCGCCACCACCACCAACCACATGCTGTTTGTTGCCAACGCGCTCAAAGGCGTGGACTACCAGACCATCGAGGCCGCCAAAAACCTGGGCGCCTCCACCTGGACCATCCTGCGGCGGGTGGTGCTGCCCATGCTCAAACCCACACTGTTCGCCGTCACCATCCTGTCCTTCCTGACGGGACTGGGTGCACTCAGTGCCCCGCAAGTACTGGGCGGCCGTGACTTCCAGACCATCACCCCCATGATCCTGACCTTCACCAACAGCCCTACCTCGCGTGACCTCGCGGCGCTGCTGGCTGTCATCCTGGGCGTGGCCACCATCCTGATGCTGGCGGTAATGACCCGGCTGGAGAAGGGCGGCACCTACTTCTCAGTGTCAAAAGTGTCCTCCGCCCTGCAGAAACAGCAGATCACCAACCCGGCAGCCAACGCCGTTGTGCACGTGGTCGCCTACCTGCTGTTCGCCGTCTACAGCCTGCCGGTGCTGCTGATCGTGCTGTATTCGTTCGCTGACGGGGCGGCCATCCAGACCGGGCAGCTCTCGCCGGGCAGCCTGACGCTGGACAACTACATCCGGGTGCTGACCCAGGAATCCGGCCTTCGGCCCTTCATCATCAGCGTCATCTACAGTGCCCTCGCCGCCGTGATTGCCGTGGGCGGCCTGCTGTTCGTGGCACGCCTCCTGCAGAAGTACCGCAACTGGGTCAGTTCCCTTTTCGAGTACCTCCTCCACATCCCCTGGATCCTGCCCTCGGCCCTGCTCGCCCTGGGCCTCATCATCAGCTACGACCACCCCAACCCTTTGGTGGGCGGCGCCGTCCTGACCGGAACCACAGTGATCCTGCTGATCGCGTTCGTCACGGTCAAGATCCCCTTCACGCTCCGCATGCTCAAGGCGTCCTTCGCGTCGGTCAACTCCTCGCTGGAGGAGGCCGCCGCCATCATGGGCGCGAAGACCCTCTACGTCTTCCGGCGGATCCTGCTGCCCCTGGTGCTTCCTGCCGCCGCAGCCATCGCCGCATTGAACTTCAACAGCATGCTGGATGACTACGACACGGCCATCTTCCTGGCACATCCGCTGGTCCAGCCGCTGGGCCTGATCATCAAAGCGAACACTGACGGTGCCGAAGGCGTGGAGGGCGTGGCGAACACATTCGTTTACACCGTCCTGCTCATGGTCATCACCGGGCTGACCATGTACCTTGTCTATGGCCGGTCCAGCCGGCGCGGCACCGGCACTTCCGGAAAACGCGCGGGCAGCTCCCCGGGCAAGGTGGCCGCGGCAGAGGCTGCCCCCGTGCCCGAGGCTGCACCGTTGCCCGCCGGCCGGCCCTGAGGTAGCCAGGCCCGTCCGGGGTCCTGCCGGGAATCCCCGGCACACACGGCATAGGATCGATAGCCGGACCCATTGAAAGGACCATCTTGGCCAAGCTTTACTTCCGCTACGGCGCCATGAACTCCGGTAAATCCACCGGACTCCTGCAGGCCGCCTTCAATTACGAGGAGCGGGGCCAGCGCGTCCTGCTGGCCAAGCCCGATGTGGACACCAAAGGTGACACCGACATTGTGTCCCGGCTGGGCATGACGCGGTCCGTGGATTTCCTGATTTCGCCCGACACGTCCGTCCGGGACCTCTTCGCCGCCCATGCGGCCGGCGATGACCCCGATGCCCTCCTGGAGCACGTCGACCAGAAGCCGGTGGCATGCCTGCTCGTGGACGAGGCGCAGTTCCTCACCCCGAACCAGGTGGATGACCTGTTCCGCATCGCCATCCTGGACAACGTGCCGGTACTCGCCTACGGCATCAGGACCGACTTCCTGACGCACGCCTTCCCCGGATCACGCCGGCTGCTGGAAGTCGCCCACACGCTGGAGGAACTCAAGACCATCTGCCGCTGCGGGCGCAAAGCCATCTTCAACACCCGGCGCGTAGGCAACGAGGTGGTCTTCGACGGCGACCAGGTTGCCATCGACGGCCAGGACGTCTGGTACGAATCCCTGTGCGGCGCCTGCTATCTCGAGGCATCCGGCGGACGCCTGGGCGCTTAGTTGACGGAGGCTCGGATTCCGAGCCTCCGTCAACGGCTCAACCACTCAACCGCTCAGCGGCGTCCGGGCCAGCCGGTGTAGGCCTCGGCGAGGTAGGCCATGCCGTGCCTCGAAGAGACCACCGAGTTCAGTTCGCCGAGCTGGCGGGCCCGGGAGAAGTCGTCCGCGTCGGTGGGGGTGTGCAGCATGGTGGTCATCCAGTACGAGAACTGCTGCGCCTTCCATACGCGCTCCAGGGCCCGTTCACCGAAGCTGTCCAGCAGTTGGGTGGAGCCGGACTTGTAGTAGCTCTCCAGCCCTTCAAAAAGCACTTTGACGTCGTGGATGGCCAGGTTCAGGCCCTTCGCCCCGGTGGGCGGAACCGTGTGTGCCGCGTCGCCGGCCAGGAACAGGTTTCCGTAGCGCATGGGGGTGTGCACAAAGCTGCGGAACGGCAGGACCATCTTGTCGATGACCGGGCCCTCCTTGAGCTCGAAGCCGTTGCCATTGACCCGGCTGCGGAATTCGGCCCAGATCCGGTCGTCATCCCACTCGGCCACGTTCTCCTTGGGATCACACTGGAAGTACATCCGCTGCACCGTCTCGGTGCGCTGGCTGATCAGGGCAAAGCCGTTGTCCGAGTTGGCATAGATCAGCTCATCCGAGCTCCGCCGGGCCTCCGCCAGGATGCCGAACCAGGCGAAGGGGTACTCGTGGAAGTACCACTTGCGGTGCGCCTCAGGGATCTGGAACCGGCAGTGGCTGCGTGAACCGTCTGCGCCCACCAGGAACTCGGCCTGGATCTCGTACTCAACTCCGTCCGAGTCGGTGAACCAGACCTTCGGCTTCCCCTCAAGGTCGTGGACGGTGGTGTCCGTGACGCTGTAGCGGACGTCGCCGCCGTCGTCCTTCCGCCGCGCGGCGAGGTCCAGGAAGACGTCGGTCTGCGGGTACAGCCAGACCGATTCGCCTACAAGGTCCTTGAAATCGATGCGGTGGCTTTCGCCGTTGAAACGCAGCTCGATGCCGTCGTGCCGGTCGCCGTCTCGAAGTACGCGGTCCGAGACGCCGCTGTCCACGAGCAGGTTCACGGTGCCGTGTTCCAGGATTCCGGCGCGGACTGTCTCGGAGATCTCCTTGTGGCTGCGGACCTCGATGACGGTTGATTCGATGCCGGCCTTAGCCAGGAGGTGGGAGAGCATGAGGCCGGCAGGACCGGCGCCCATGATGGCCACCTGGGTGGTGATGACTTTGCGTTGTGCCATTGTTGGTCCTCGCTTCGTTGCGGGGCTCTGACTGTCTGCAGGGCCTTATGGTTTTCTCTGGTTATCAGTGTGCAGCGGGAAAGGTGACTGGCGTAACACTGATTCCGTTCAACGGAATGTGCGGTCAGATCCCGCGTCGCTGAGCCCGCGGGCGATGCCCCGCGCTGCAGTCTGCAGGGCGGGCACCAGGGCCTGCAGCCGCATCTCCCGCAGGGGAACCACGACGCCGAGCGCGGCCACGGCGCGCTGCCGTCCGTCCAGCACCGGGACGGCTATGCCCCACGTGTCCGGATCCACCACGCCCGCGAGCTGGGCGAACCCCTGATGGGCCGTTTCGCTCAGCAGGGCGCGCACCGCCTCCGCTGCCACCCGGCCGCCAGGATCCGAGAACTGGTCAAGGTACGCGGCCTGCACCGGCTTGTCCTGGTGGGCCATGAGGGCAAGCCCGGCCGAGGAAACATGGACGGGCATCCGGCCGGCTACCCTGGCCCTGTTGGCGACGGATCCGCGGCGGGAAAGCCGCTCCACGAACAGCGCTTCCCAGCCGTCCAGGACCGCCAGGTTCACGTTCTGGTTCAGGACCTGCTGGATGTCTTCCATAAACGGCATGGCGGCCTGCCGCAGCGCCAGCGTGGGCGAGTTCCGGTTGACCAACTCCCACAGGCGCAGCCCAAGCCGCACCGCCCCGCCGTCGACCGTTTCCAGCAGGCCGTGCGCAGCCAACTGCCGGACCAGCCGGTGCGCGGTGGTGAGGGGAAGACCTGCCCGGTCCGCGAGGTCCGACAGCTGAAGGCTGCTGACGCCTTCAGGGAAGGCGGAGATCACCCGGACCACACGGTCCACCACCGAGTCGCCGGAGAGCGAGTTGGCCACGACCGCTCCTTCCATTCAATGGTGCGACCAGTTTACACTCGGCGGCGCCGCCATAGGGCCGGTGCCAGTACCACGGCAACGCCGACGGCGGCACCGATCACCGTCTCGATGATGCGGTCGCGCAGCAGGATGGTGGGCGACGCCGGCACCACCAGCAGCGTGGAGATCAGAGCCAGCGGTGTCACAACAATCTGGGCAAGGACGTACTGGCGGGCAATGTAGAGTTCTGCGCCGAACTGGCACAGTGCGATGACCAGCACAATCTGCCAGGGAGCAAGGTTCAGCAGCAGGATGAGGGCGAGCAATGCCAGGCCCAGCACCGTGCCCATGATTCGTTGGATGCCCCGGCGGATCCGGTGCCGGGTGCTGTGCCCCACCAAGGGCACCACCGCTGCCACCATGGCCCAATAGTTGTGTCCGAACCCGAGCCAAGTCCCGGCCAGCGTGGCCAGGGAACCAGCCACGCCCGCAGCCACGAGGTAGCCCAGGGCTTCCAGCCACGCCGTCCGCCTCTCGCCCTCGGCCAGCCGGACCGGGGACGGCCACACCCAGGGCGTGCGGCGGCTGGGAAGCACGCGCGAGGAGAAGCCAATCACCAGCGCAAGCGCAGTGGTGAGTACGGCCACCAGCATGGCCTCCAGGACCGGCGGCTGGTTCGGGATCGAGGCGATCGCCGCAAACGCGAAGATGTGGAAAAGCGAGCCTGCCGGGCGGAGGCGCTGCAGGGCGATGGCCACGGAACACCCGCCGGCCACCAGGGTTGTGGCCACCACCAGGACCCAGGTTGCGGCCGTCTGGTCCAGCCCCCAGGCATCCCCCAGCCTGGCCGCGAGCGCAGCCAGGAAGATGACAAGCAGCATGAGCAAGCCTGCCCGAAGCTGCAATACAAGCCGGGTGCCGTGCGGTTCGTTGCGTCCGTAGATCCCGGTGAACGCACCGAAGGAGGCGAAAATTGCCAAATCCAGCCTGCCAAGCAATAGCAGGGTGATCAGGGGAACAAAAATTCCGACGGCGCAGCGCAGGGCCGGCTGGTGGTCGTTGTTGCTCGGCGCAATGCTGAACAATTCAGCGAAAAACTTCACGTTCCGAGTGCCTCTTCCTTCGGTTGCCCCTGGCGGGAGGTGTCCGCCCTGAAGGGGCAGGACCAGCCTCCCCAATCCTATGTCCCGGACATTTCCCACGTTCGGAACGGCAGAGCAACACCGCCGAAACACCGGCCCGCCACGCTTGAGCCATGAAGCACAGCGCAAGTAACCCCGCCGCAGCCGAATTGAGCTGTGAAGTCTGCGGCCTGATGCCCGAACCCACCAAGACCCGGCTGACCGTGGCCAACGTGGCCGTGATGCTCCCGATTGAACTGCTGGTCCATGCCCTGGTGGTGGAAACGCACCTCCCGTATCTTGCCAAGGTGCTTGTCCTCACCCTGACTGCCACCGTGCTGGTGATCTGGGTGGCTGAACCTTCCGCTGCCCGGATCCTCCGCGGCTGGCTGCACGCACCGGCGCTCCGGCACCGCAGGAAGCTGGGCAGTGCACCGGCGTTGTGGCGGGCCCGCACGGTGCTGCAGGACCAGCCGGGTTCGCTGCAGAAGATCACCCGGGCGCTGGCCCGCCTGGACACCAACATCCTGAGCATTCACGTCCACCCTGTTGCCGGTGGTGTGCTCGATGAGTTTGTCCTCTCCGCACCGGGGGATCTGAGTGAACGCCAACTGCTGGAGGCACTGCACGACGGCGGCGGGTCCCGTTCGCATGTATGGCCCACCACCGGGCTGGCCATGGCGGACGGGCAGACCCGGGCGCTGAGTCTCGCGGCACGGATCGCGGGCGCCCCCGACGAACTGCCGCTCGCCGTCGCCGAGCTGTTGCACGCCCGGATCCTGACGCCGTCGGACGCTTACCTGGAGCAGCACGACGCCGGCACGCTGCTGAAGATCCCCACCGCCTGGCACGGACCCATCACCTTCGTCCGTCCCGGCGAACCGTTCACGCCGGCCGAATCAGCCCGCGCGCACCGGCTCGCAGAGCTCGCCGAAATCCTGGCCCACCGCCCGGCGCCGACTTCCCCCAGAGAAGCCGGCTCACCCATGTAAGTAGCAGCAGATGTCGTTCTCAGCCCTCAAAACGACATCTGCTGCGACCTAGTTGGGCTGCGTTACATGCGGATGGTGAGCGCCCCCGGGTCCATGGTCATCAGGACGTGCTTGCCTTCGCCGTCGTGGTCGCCATCCAGCTGAAAATCGTCGTTGTGTTCGAGCGTGATCTCCACGGTTTTTCCCTGGTAGTAGTCCACTGCCGTGTCCTTGCCCCGGCCTTTGCCGATCATGCCGGCGATCACAGAGAACCAGCCAAGCTTTCCCTGCGGGGCCAGCACGGCGACATCAAGCAGGCCGTCGTCCATTTTGGCGTCGGGAAAGATCTCCAGGCCGCCTTGGACCTTGCCGCAGTTACCCACCATGACGCTGCGAATGCCGCGGTGCACCACATCCTTGCCGTCAATCACGATGGTCGCCTTCACCGGCTTGCCGGGCAGGTTCCGGATGCCGGCATCCACATAGGCCAGCCAGCCCACCTTGTCCTTCAGGTCCTCGTTGGTGTCGGCCATGATGGTGGCGTCGTAGCCCACACCCGCCATCACCAGGAAGAGCTGTTCCTTGTCGGGGTCGTTCCGGCGGGCACGGATGACGTCGATCTTCCGGTCAGTTCCCGCCAGGGCGCCGGCCATGGCGCCGTCAAAGTCCGTGACGTCCATGCCGAGGTTTCGGGCCAGCAGGTTTCCGGTGCCGAACGGCAGCAGCCCCATGGGCACATCCCCGCCGGCCAGCACCTCAGCCACGCACCGCACCGTACCGTCGCCGCCGGCAGCAATAACGACGTCGGCACCCTGCTTGAGTGCCTCCTTCGCCTGGCCGACACCCGGGTCCTCCTTGGTGGTCTCGAGCCAGATGGGCTCACCCCAGCCGTTCTCCGAGCAGTGCTTGGCCGCGAGAGCCCTAACGTCAACTTCCACCGGTTTGGCGGGGTTGATGATGATGGCCGGCCGTTTGAGGCCGGTGGAGCTGTTGGCAGTCATGGTGTCCTTCGGTGAAGTTGGGTGCGCCTGTAGAAAGGGTACTTCCTACAGCGCCTTCACGGCCCCCAGTACCTTCGCCAGGGAATCCTTGGCGTCACCGAAGAGCAGGGACGTCTGCGGTTCGTAGAGGAGCTCGTTCTCAATCCCGGCGAATCCGGGCCGCATGGAGCGCTTCAGGAAGATCACCTGCCGGGCGTCGGCCACTTCCAGGATGGGCATGCCGTAAATCGGCGAGCCCGTGGAGGTCTTCGCGGCCGGGTTCACAACATCGTTGGCGCCCACCACGAGCGCCACGTCTGCGGTCCGGAATTCGGAGTTGATCTCGCCCATTTCCTTGAGCGACTCGTACGGCACGTTGGCCTCGGCCAGGAGCACGTTCATGTGCCCCGGCATGCGGCCGGCCACCGGGTGGATGGCGAAGTCCACGTCGATGCCGCGGGCTTCCAGCGCCAGCGCCAGCTCGGCGGCGGTGTGCTGGCCCTGCGCCACGGCCAGGCCGTAGCCGGGCACGATGATGACGCGCTGCGCGTAGCCCAGGAGCACCGCCACATCCTCAGCGCTGGAGGATCTGACGGGACGGTCGCTCACGGCGGTGGACCCCGCCGTCGAGCCTCCCTTGAAGGCTCCGAAGAGGATGCCCGCCACGCTGCGGCCCATCGCCGCGGCCATGGCGCGGGTGAGGATGGTGCCGGAGGCGCCCACCAGCGTGCCTGCCACCACCAGGAGGACGTTGCCCAGGACCACGCCGGATGCTGCCACCGCAAGACCGGTGAAAGCGTTCAGGAGCGAGATGACGATGGGCACGTCCGCGCCCCCGACGGGCAGCACCAGCAGCGCGCCGGCGGCAAGGCCCAGGACCATCAGCAGCACCGCAAGCGCCAGGGAACCGGTGAGGACGACGGCGACGGCGGTCCCCACCGCGGCGAGCAGCGCCGCTGCCATCACTACCGGGAGCCCTGGGAACACCACCGGGCGCGTTGTCATCAGTTCCTGGAGTTTGGCGAACGTGACCCCGGAGCCGGCGAAGGACACGGCCCCCACCAACAGGGTGAAAACGATTGCGAGCCGCACCCAGGGGTCTTCGTTGTGGCCAAGTTCCAGCAGCGCGACGAGCGCCGCGGCACCGCCGCCCACGCCGTTGAACAGCGCCACCAGCTGGGGCATCTGCGTCATTTTGACGCGCCGGGCCACGGGGGCGGCCACCGCCGTTCCCACCGCGATGGCGCCGATGATCCACGGGATGTTCTCCAGCCTGGCGGACAGGAACACGGTCGCCACGGCGAGCAGCGCACCGAAGGCGCCGATCAGGTTGCCGCGGCGTGCTGTGCGCGGTGAGCTGAGGCCGCGGAGGGCCAGGATGAAAAACACCGCGGCCGCGAGGTAGAGGAAGGAGGTCCAGACCGGGTCGAGGAGGCTCACTTGAGGTCCTCCCCTGCGCCTGCCCCCTTGCGGACGGGCTCCTTCCGGCCGTGGAACATGTGCAGCATCCGGTCCGTGACCACAAAGCCGCCCACCAGGTTGGCGGTGGCCAGCACCACGGCCAGGAGTGCCACGGCCAGGATGCCCGGGTCCGCTGCCTGGCCAGCCACGATGATGGCGCCCACCAGGATGATGCCGTGAATGGCGTTCGCGCCGGACATCAGGGGCGTGTGCAGTGTGCTGGAGACCTTCGAGACCACCTCGAAGCCCACAAACACTGCCAGCACCGTGACGGTCAGCAGACTCATGCCGTCCATCAGATTCCCCCCTCGTTGTGGAGCCTGCGGCCTGGCATGCCGTCGTGCTGGACCTGCTCGCTCGGGATGCGCTCGTCCGGGACCTGCTCGCTCGGGACCCGCGGCGCGTGGTCGGGCAGTGCCGGGACGACCGTCGCCAGGGCCTCGGCCGTGGGCGCGTGCCGCACGGCGCCGTCGTGCGTGAGGCAGGCACCAGCAATCACGTCGTCGTCGAAGTCGGGAGCCACGGTGCCGTCCCGGGTCATCAGGGCGAGCAGGTTCGCAACGTTCTTGGCGTAGAGCCGGGACGCGTCCGAGGCCATCGCGGACGGCGCGTCCTTCAGCCCCACGAGGGTGACATGGCCCTGGCCGTCGGCGGTGGGCACCAGGATGTCCTCGCCGGGAACAACACCTTCCACGTTTCCGCCGGACTCTGCGGCGAGGTCGACGACGACGGACCCGGGGCGCATGCCCTGCACCATCTCGCGGCTCACCAGGAGCGGGGCGCGCCTGCCCGGAACGGCCGCCGTCGTAATCAGGACATCAGCCTGCGCGACGTGCGGGGCGAGGAGTTCGCGCTGGAGGGCGCCGCGATCCGAGCTGAGTTCCCGGGCGTAACCGCCGGAGGCCTCGGCCGTTTCCAGATCCAGCTTGATGAAGGTGCCGCCCATGGACGCCACCTCGTCGGCGGAGGCCGGCCGGATGTCATTGGCGGACACGCGTGCGCCGAGCCTCTTTGCGGTGCCGATGGCCTGCAGCCCGGCGACACCGGCGCCGAGCACCAGGACCCGGGCCGGCGGGACGGTGCCCGCGGCGGTCATGTAGAGCGGGAAGAAGCGGGGGAACCGGATGGCCGCTTCCAGCACGCAGCGGTAGCCTGCCACCAGGGCCTGGGAGCTGAGCGCATCCATGGACTGGGCGCGGGAGATACGCGGCACCAGTTCCAGGGCGAAGGACGTGACGCCGGCTTCCGCGAGTGCCTGCACAGTTGCCAGCTCGGACGACGGCGAGGCCAGGCCCACAGTGACAGTGCCCCTTCTCAGGGCCTTCGCCGTCGCGGGTTCCAAGGGCCGCACATGGACGAGGATGTCCAGATCAGCGGGATCCAGTGCCTGGATAATGCGGGCCCCCGCTTGGGTGTACTCGTGATCTGAGTGGCCGGCTGCGGCACCCGCGTCCGCTTCGATCAGGACGTCCAGGCCCAGCCCCGTCAGTTGCCTGACTGTCTCCGGTGTGGCGGCAACACGGCGCTCACCCTCATGCCGTTCCCGCGGTATGCCCAGTTTCAACCGCCAGCTCCCTTACGGACGTAGTTGGCTTGAGTCTATGACGCACGGCGCGGGATCTGTACTTATTTGGCGATGGGGGTTCGGCGCCGCGGGCCGTGCGACGCCAGCCGGCGCCGTGCGGTGTTACCGCCGCGCGGTCAGGTCCGCGGAGATGAGCTTGGCCGTGGCGACAATTTCCTGCGCAACCGAGGCCAGGTACGCCTCCGGGTCCGGCCGGGCAGCCACCGACTGGGCCTGCAAAGAGACATTAACGGCCGCAACAACCTTGGTGGGGCCGTCATAGACGGGAGCCGCCACGGACATCAGCCCCAATTCAAGCTCTTGGTCCAACAGGCACCAGCCCTGGGCCCGGACCGTGTCCAGCACGGCCACGAGCTCCGGAACGGTTCCCAGCGCCCGCGGCGTCAGCGGCTTGATCTCCGCCGCGGCGAGGTAGGCCTTGAGCCGGGTGGGCGGCAGGGCTGCCAGCAGCACCCGGCCCATGGAGGTGGCGTAGGCGGGGAACCGCGTCCCCACCGTGATGCCGACGTTCATGATCCGGCGCGTGGTGACCCGAGCAATGTAGGCGATATCCGTGCCATCCAGCACCGCCGCGGACGTGGACTCGCCCAGTTTGAGGGAGAGTTCCTCCAGGTGCGGCTGGGCGAGCTGGGGCAGGGACAGTCCGGAGAGGTAGGCGTAGCCGAGCTGCAGGACCTTGGCCGTGAGCGCGAACGTCTTGCCATCGGTCCGGACATAGTCCAGCTCCACCAGCGTGTGCAGGAACCGCCGGGCGGTGGCCCGGGTCAGGTCGGTCCGCGCCGCCACCTCGGTGAGGGTCATGACCGGGTGGTCGTGGTCGAAGGCCCGGATGACGGCCAGCCCGCGGGCCAGCGACTGCACGTACTGGTCACTCGCCTGCGGAGCGGTGCGTGCAGCTGCCGGTGCGTTGGTCATGGTTACCAATCCTAGAGGCGCATGGGTAAGGACTATGCCGCTGCCTTCAGCGGGACCGGCACGAGCTCCTGGAGTTCCGCCAAAGTGCAGCCGAACGTCTCGCGGACCGCCACGCCGTCGGGCCCGGTCAGGAAGACGGCCTTGTCCGTGTACACGCGGGTGACGCAGCCGACGCCGGTGAGGGGGTAGGTGCACGCTTCCACGATCTTGGAGGCGCCCTCGCGGGTCAGGAGCGTCATCATCACGAAGACGTCCTTGGCGCCGGTGGCCAGGTCCATGGCGCCGCCGACGGCGGGAATGGCGTCCGGGGCGCCGGTGTGCCAGTTGGCGAGGTCCCCGGTGGCCGAGACCTGGAACGCCCCGAGCACACAGATGTCGAGGTGGCCGCCGCGCATGATCGCGAACGAATCGGCGTGGTGGAAGTAGGACGCCCCCGGGAGTTCGGTGACCGGAATCTTGCCGGCGTTGATGAGGTCGCCGTCAATCTGGTCGCCAACCGCCACGGGTCCCATGCCCAGCATGCCGTTCTCGGTGTGGAGCGTGATGTTCTGCTCGGGCTTGAGGTAGTTCGACACCAGGGTGGGCTGGCCGATGCCGAGGTTCACGAACGAACCGGGCTTGATGTCCCGGGCCACGAGTTCGGCAAGGGCGTCGCGGCCCAGGGGCTTGTCACTGGTCTGGATGGAAGTTGCGGTGCTCATGCTCAGGCCACCTTCACGATGCTGTTGACGTAGATTCCGGGGGTCACGACGTTTTCCGGGTCGAGCCCGCCGGTGGGGACAATCTCGGACACCTGGACCACCGTGTGCTTCGCGGCGGCAGCCATGATGGGCCCGAAGTTCCGGGCCGTCTTGCGGTACACGAGGTTCCCCACGCCGTCGGCCTTCAGCGCCTTGATCAGCGCGACGTCGGCGTGGATGGGCGTCTCGAACACCTGGCCGCGGCCGTCGATGATGCGCGTTTCCTTACCTTCAGCGAGCATGGTGCCGTAGCTGGTGGGCGTGAAGAACCCGCCGATGCCGGCGCCGGCGGCGCGGATCCGCTCGGCCAGGTTGCCCTGCGGGACCAGCTCGAGTTCGATCTCACCGGCATGGTACTTGGCATCGAAGTGCCAGGAGTCGGACTGCCGCGGGAAGGAGCAGATCATCTTCTTGACCCGGCCCTCCTTGATCAGCAGCGCCAGGCCCTGATCGCCCTGGCCGGCGTTGTTGTTCACCACGGTCAGGTCCTTGGCCCCGCAGTCCATCAGCGCGTCGATCAGTTCGAACGGCTGGCCGGCGTTGCCGAATCCGCCGATCATCACGGTGGAGCCGTCCTTGATGCCGGCCACGGCCTCATTGACGGAATCAACAAAATTCAGCATGGTTATGCCTTTCCATTAGAAACAGTCACGTTTTCGAGCACGACGGCGAGGCCCTGGCCTACGCCGATGCAGATCGCGGCGACGCCCCAGCGTTCACCGGAGGCCTGCAGGGACCGGGCGAGGGTGCCCAGGATCCGGGTGCCGGACGCGCCGAGCGGGTGGCCCATGGCGATCGCGCCGCCGTGCCGGTTCACAATAGCGGGGTCGATGCCCCAGGCGTTGATGCAGGCCAGGGACTGCGCGGCGAACGCTTCGTTAAGTTCGACGGCGCCCACCTGGTCCCAGCTGATGCCCGCCTTCGCGAGGGCTTTGTTCGCCGCTTCCACCGGGGCGTAGCCGAAGAATTGAGGATCGTTGGCGTGCGCGCCGCGACCGGCGATGCGGGCCAGCGGCTCGAGGCCAAGCAGTTCGGCGGCGTTCTCACTCCCGATCCAGGCTGCGGAGGCGCCGTCGGACAGGGGCGAGGCGTTTCCGGCGGTGACGGTGCCGTTTTCGGTGCGGAACACGGTCTTCAGGCCGGCGAGCTTCTCGGCGGAGGAACCGGCGCGGATGCCTTCATCCCGGACCAGGTCGGTGCCGGGGACCTGGGTGACCAGGTTGTCGTAGAAGCCTTCGTCCCACGCCGCGGCGGAGAGGTTGTGCGAGTTCGCGGCGAATTCATCCTGCTGTTCGCGGGTCACGCCGTACTTCTCGCGGAGCCGTTCGGTGGCTTCACCCAGGGAGATCGTCCATTCCTTGGGCATGGCCTTGTTGACCAGGCGCCAGCCCAGGGTGGTGGAGGCCAGGGTCAGGTCCCCGGCCGGGTAAGGCTTCTCGGTCTTGGGCAGCACCCAGGGCGCGCGGGACATGGACTCGGCGCCGCCCACGAGCATCAGTTCGGCGTCGCCGGCGTTGATCTGGCGCGAGGCGATAATCGCGGCATCCAGCGACGAGCCGCAGAGCCTGTTAATGGACGTGCCGGGGATGGAGACCGGCAGGCCGGCGAGCAGGGTGCCCATGCGGGCGATGTTGCGGTTTTCCTCGCCGGCGCCGTTGGCGTTGCCGAAGACCACTTCGTCGATCCGCTCGGGGTCCAGCCCCGGTGCGCGCTTCACGGATTCCTTGATGACATGCGCCGCAAGGTCATCCGGGCGGACGGCCGCGAGGCCGGAGCCGAACTTGCCGAACGGGGTGCGCACGGCGTCGTACACAAAAGCCTGATACATGGTGTTCCTCTTAATTTAGTGCGGTCCCAACTAGGTCGCATTTAACGTCGTCATTCGCGCGAATGACGACGTTAATTGCCAGTCAGTTGGGCGGGGCGGGGGTGTCGTGGGTGTGCGCGGCGTCCAACTCCGTGTTGTCCACTGCTGCGTCCAAGTCTTTGAAGACCTGCTGCGCGGTTTTGAACGCCGTATTGGCGGACGGGACGCCGCAGTAGATGGCCGTCTGGAGCAGGATTTCCTTGATCTCGTCCCTGCTCAGGCCGTTGGTGAGAGCCGCGCGGATATGCATGGCCAGCTCTTCCCAATGCCCGTGCGCCACCATCGCCGTGATGGTCACCGCGGAGCGCATCTGGCGCGAGATGCCGGGACGGGTCCAGATGCCACCCCACGCAATCCGCGTGATCATGTCCTGGAAGTCCTCGGTGAACCCGTCCTTGTTGGCGTTCGCCCGGTCCACATGCGCGGCGCCGAGCACTTCCCGGCGGACCACCATGCCGCCGTCGTAAATTTCCTGGCTGGTGGCATCCGGCTGGACCACGCCGTGACGTTCAGCGCTGCTCATTTGGCCGCTCCGCGCGATTCGCTCCAGGTGATGAGGCTCCGCAATAGTTCGGCAACGTGGGCGGGTGCCTCCGCGGGGGCCAGGTGCGCCACGCCTTCCAGGGACACTGCATTCGCCGTGCCTCCCCCGGCGGTGATGCCTGCGGCGATTTCTTCCGCGAACGACGGCGGCACAACAGTATCGGCGACTCCCGCCACCGCCTGCGTGGGGACGGAGATGCTGCCGAGCTCGGTGCGCACATCGTAGGCGGCCAAAGCTTCACAGCAGAAGGCGTAGCTGAAGCGGTCGGCGTCGCGCAGGGAGTGCAGGAGCTTACTGCTCAGGTCCGGCTCGCGGTCCATGAAACCCGGGGCGAACCAGCGTTCCGCCGAGCCCTGGATGACCACGGGTGTGCCCTGGGTGCGGACCAGTTCCGCGCGCTCCAGCCAGCCTTCGGGGGTACCGATCTTGGCGCCCGAGCACTGGACGGACAGGCTCTTGAGGCGTTCGCCGTGCTTGATGCCCAGCTGCAGGCCGGTGGCCCCGCCCAGCGAGACGCCGGCGTACTGGAAGGTCTCACCGGGGGCGATCGAGTCCACCAGGTCCACCACCGAATCCGCCAGGTCGGCGACGTCGAAGGTTTCGGTGGCTTTGGGCGATACACCGTGGCCGGGCAGGTCCCACGCCACAACGTCGTAGTCAATGGCCAGCAGCGCCGCCGTCGCACCCCACAGGACGGAGGAGGAGGTGCCCAGGGAGGGGCCAACTACCAGGAGCGGGCGTTCGCCGAGGGCTCGTTGGGGCGAAAGCAGCACTGCCTTCAGGGTCGGTTTAGCCACGGTTGGCTCCGTTCTGGTCGGGGTCCGGTGAGGATAGGGGTTCTACTGACCCGGGGTTGACTGACCCGGGGTTGCCCGGGGCGAACTCGGGGTACGCGGCCAGGATGCGCCGGGAGATTTCGGCGGCCTGGCCCAGGTAGCTGGCGGGGTTCAGGAGTTCGTCGAGGCGCAGATCGGTAAGTGCGCCCTCGGGGATGGCCTCGCGGAGCAGCCGCCGGTAGGTGGCACCCTGACCGGCAGCCGGCGCGGCAAGGGTCCGGTCCACGACGTCCTGCAGCTGCTCCTTGCCCGTGCGTCCGTCCTTCTCCGCCAGGAGCGGTGCGACGGCGGCGCCTACCCCTTCGGCCAGGAGTAAGGGTCCGGCCAGTTCCAGGTTGCGGCGCAGGGCAGCCGGGAAAACCTGGAGGCCTTCAGCCAGCTCGCGGAGGTGGCCCGCGGCGCCCAGTGCCAGGCGAAGGAGCTGGCGGAGGGCCGGCCACTCAGTGTGCCAGGCGGCGTCGGGGCGTTCGTCGTTGAAGTTGGCGGCGGCCAGGTGCAGCTGGGCCACAAGCTGCGGAGCCTCGAGGGCGGCGCTGCGGATCAGGACAGACAGCACGGGGTTCTGTTTCTGCGGCATGGCCGAGGACACGCCACGGCCCGCAGCGCGGGGTTCGGCGAGTTCGGCAATTTCGGGCCGGCTCATGAAGAGGACGTCCGTGGCGATCTTGCCGGCGGCACCGAGCACGGCGGCCAGGGCGTTCCCGAGGGCCGTGACTGCGAGCCGGTTGGTGTGCCACGGTGCGGGGGCCGTGGCGAGGCCCAGCTGTTTGGCCAGGGAATCGGCAAGGGTGAAGGGCGTGGCGGATGTTTCGGCAGTCAGCACAGTTCCGGCCGCGAGGGTTCCGGCGGCCCCGCCGAACTGCACGGGGAACTGGATGCTCTCGAGCTGCCGGCCCGCGGCGGCCACGCCGTGGAACCACTGCGCCGCGCGGAGGCCGAACGTAAACGGGAGGGAATGCTGGGTCAGGCTTCGGCCCACGCCCAGCGTGTCCGCATGCTTTTCCGCCAACGCGGCGAGCGCCGTCGTCGTGCTTTTCAGGTCACCGAGCACCGCCTCAACGGTGTTGCGCGCCAGCAGCATGAGCGCCGAGTCCAACACGTCCTGGCTGGTCAACGAGGTGTGGACGGCCTTTCCAGCACCAATTCCCGAAGCATCCAGTGCCGCAACGTGCTTCCGCAGGTCAGCCAACAAGGGGATGACGGGGTTGCCGCCGCCCTGGGCCCGGTGCGCGATGTTTGCTGCGTCGTAGCGGCCCGCCTCCGCGGCGGAAGCCACGACGGCGGCGGACCCGGCAGGTGCCAGACCCGACTTCTCCAGCACCGCGGCCCAGCCGGACTCAACGGCGAGAATCGCCGCGAGCACCGCACTGTCACCCGTCAGCGCCGCAACCAGGGGCAAGGCCGAGACAGGACTCAGCAGGCCGACGTCGCCGTCGGCATTACTCCGGGAACCCAGGGCGGCACCAGTCATTGGAAGTCCAGGAACACTGTTTCGCCCTCACCCTGCAGGCGGACGTCCCACGTGAGTCCGCCGTCGGCGTCACGGCGGCCGATCAGCGTCTTACGGCGTTCCGGATCCAGGGAGCTCAGCAACGGGTCCTTCGCCAGGGCTTCCTCATTTTCCGGCAGGTAGATCCGGGTGAAGAGCCGGTTCATCAGGCCGCGGGCAAAGACCGCAACGGAGATGAACGGCGCCGCGCCCTCCTCAGTGGGGCCGGGGTTGACGGTGGTGAAGGTGAACACCCCGGTGTTGCCCACGGCGCTGCGGCCGAATCCGGTGAAGGTGTAGCCGTCGCGCGCCAGCGATCCGGTGCGCTTCGGGACGTTGCCTTCGGAATCGGCCTGCCAGATCTCGAGGATCGCGTCGGGAATCGGGTGCCCGGCGCCGTCGTACACGGTTCCCTGGAGCCGGATGGAGCCCGGGGAGCCCGGGGCCAGCAGCTCGCGGTCCTTGTGGTAGGGCAGGGCGTAACCGTAGAACGGCCCCACGGTCTGGCCGGGGGTGGGAGTCAGCTTGGTGGGGCTGGGGTTAGACATGGTCGTCTCCTTCTGCGCCGAGGGCCTCGTTCTCGGTCCAGGTCCGCTTCGACCCGGTCAGCACGATGTCCCAGTTGTAGGCGAGGGCCCACCCAGGTTTGGTCTGCTCGTGATTGTAGGTTGCCACAAGCCGGTCGCGGGCGTCCTGGTCCACGATGGACTGGTAGATCGGGTCCAGCGGGAAGAGCTGGTCGCCGGGGAAGTACATCTGGGTGACGATCCGCTGCGTGAACTCCTGCCCGAAGAGGGAGAAGTGGATGTGGGCCGGGCGCCAGGCGTTGAGGTGGTTCTTCCACGGGTAGGCGCCGGGCTTGATGGTGGTGAAGCTGTAGGAGCCGTCGGCCCCGGTGATGCAGCGGCCCACACCGGTGAAGTTGGGGTCCAGCGGTGCCGGGTGCTGGTCGCGCTTGTGGATGTAGCGGCCGGCGGAGTTCGCCTGCCAGATCTCCACGAGCTGGCCCACCACCGGGCGGCCGTCGCCGTCGAAGACGCGTCCGGACACAACGATCCGTTCGCCCAGCGGTTCACCGTTGTGCTGGATGGTGAGGTCCGCTTCCAGCGCGTGCACGTCCATGTGCCCGAATGCCGGTGAGTACAGCTCGATGGTCTCAGGGTCCGCGTGGTGCAGGTCCTTCGTGGGGTGGCGCAGGACGCTGCTGCGGTACGGGGCGTAGTCCAGCCGCGGCTGGATTTCAGCGTCGCCGCCGTTCTTGAGGGCCTGGGCGTAGGCATCGCCGAGCGTCTTCATCTCGGCGCTGAGGTCCGCCTGCGACTCTGCGGCGGCATCCAGGGGTGCGTACTGCTTCGATGCGGCCCCTGTGGCGTCATCGGACACGTCTTCGGTGACCGGGTCCGCGTTGTAGGTTTCAAGGTTGATTCCTTCAGGCACAGCGGCCTCCTTTCATAGGGTGTTGGTGTTACTTGGTGGGTACGGGGGCAAGTCGGTGCAGGAGGTCGTACTGGACTGCGTGGCGGACAGGGGCGTTGGGCGCACCGTAGCCGTCATAGCTGCCGCGGCGTTCCACCATTTCGAAGAACACACTGCCCACGGTAGCGGTGTAGAAATGCAGGAACTCGCCGTCGGCATCGCGGTCGTACAGGAGGTTCAGGTCCTGCAGCGTGGCCAGCAAATCGGGATCGAGGCCGAACCGGGCAGCCAGGTCCTCGTAGTAGTTGGCCGGGATCTGCAGGAACTCCAGTCCCCGGGCCTTGCAGTCCCTGGCAGTGGACACCAGGTCGTCCACGGCGAACGCGATGTGCTCCTGGTAGGTCCGCCGCGGCCCCGTTCCGGAGGGTTTCTGCCCGGAGGCGCCGTCCTGCTGGATCAGGGGTGCCAGGTTCAGCACCAGACGCACTGCCCGGTCTCCGGTGGCCATCACCTGCGAACGGACCAGCCCGGTGGGGCTGGGCACTTCGGCGAATGGCTGCGGTTCGAGGGCCAAAGCGCTGGTGTAAAACAGGACGGCCTCGTCAAAGTGCTGCCACGGCTGGGCGAGGTTGACGTGGTCGATGACGGCGGTGGCACCTGCGGCGGGAACTTCCAGTCCCTCGCCGAATTCGCTCGTCCAGGCTGCCGTGCCGTCGGGGCTGCCCTGGCACAGGAAGATCTCGGTGGAGTCCGGCGCGGCGAAGCCCTGGAACACTTCCTCGTTGGCCTGGCTCTTTCGCGGAACCGCGGGGGCCTTGAGTTGCTGCGCACGGGCGGAGGCGATGACCGGGGAATCGACGTCAAAACCAAGTGCTGCGATCGCCGGCGAAGAATCTCCGGCGTCGTGGCCCGCCTCGTTGATAATCACCCGGGCGTGCCCCATGGTCCACAGCTGCACGTCCTTGGTGCGGTGCCGGCCGTTGAATTCGAAACCGAGCTGGCCCAGGACCGTTTCCAGGCCTTGGGTGTCGGCGGCCATGACCTCGGCAAAGTTATAGCCTGCCGGTTCGGCCACCCGGGGAAGGGTGGCCAGTTCCATGGGATAACGACGGCGGTTGGGGGCCGCAGGACCACCAGCAACAGCGCCGGGGGCACCAACCGCGCCGGCCGCGGAAAGGGCGGGCACGTTGGCATCGAGCCACTTGGCGCTCTGCTCCTCCAGCCAGATGAGCGAACGCATGCCGTCCACGGCGGTACGCTCCACGTCGGACTGCCGGAAGACGTCGTTGAAGATTTCCAGTGACACCGGCCCGGTGTACCCGGCACGGACCACGTGGCCCATGAACTTGGCCAGCTCAAACTGGCCCTCGCCGGGGAACACCCGGTAGTGCCGGCTCCAGGACAGGACGTCCATGGAGAGCTTCGGTGCATCCGCCACCTGGACGAAGAAGATCTTGTCCGGGCTGAAGGCTTCGATGGGGGCTGTGTCCCAGTTGCCGGAGAGGATGTGGAAGGAGTCCAGGCAGGTGCCCAGGTTGGGGTGGTCCACCGCTTCAACCAGCCGGTGGGCGTGCTCGTAGTCGCTGACGTACCTGCCCCAGGCCAACGCCTCGTAGGCAACCTTGACCCCGTGGTCACCGGCCAGCGCGGCCAGCCGGCCGAGCTGTTCGGCGCGGAGGTCGTCGCTGTCAATGCTGGCGGTGGCCACGTTGGAGCAGACCAGGATGGTGTCCATACCCAGCCGCGCCATCAGCTTGAATTTTGCCTCGGCGCGGCGAAGGTTGGCGGCCAGGAGGTCTTCCGACACGCTGTCGAAGTCGCGGAACGGCTGGTAGAGGTCCAAGGTGAGGCCCAGGTCTGCCGCCATCTTGCGGACGTCCTCGGGCGTGAGGGGCGAGGTGACCAGGTCCTGCTCGAAGATTTCGATGCCGTCGAAACCCGCGATGGCGCAGGCCTGCATCTTCTCCTTCAGGGTTCCGGAGAGGCAGACTGTGGCGATTCCGGTGCGCATCAGGCAGCCACCTCTTCCTGGGCCACGAGATCCAGGAAGTGGCTGCGCATGCGGTCCGCGTCGGCTTCCAGGCCGGTGAAAATCCGGAAGGAGTCCGCCGCCTGTCCAACGGCCATGCGGCCGCCGTCCAGGACCTGGCAGCCCTTGGCGCGGGCGCTCAGTACGAGTTCGGTTTCGATGGGCCGGTAGACGATGTCCGCCACCCAGTGGCGGGATTCGAGCAGGTCCAGGTCCAGCGGGACGCCCGGGTGGGCGGCCATGCCAACGGGCGTGCAGTGCACCAGACCGTCAGCCAGCGGCATCAGCTGCGGCAGCTCCGCCGTCGTACGCGGGGTGATGGTGCGGTCCGGGAAGAAGCCGGACAGTTCGGTGGCACGCGCCGCGCAGCGGGCGGCGTCGGTGTCCACCAGTTCCAGCACCTTCACGCCGGCGGTGAGCAGGGCGTAGGCGACGGCGGACCCGGCGCCTCCTGCGCCGAGCTGGACCACGCGGTCAAGCCCGGCGTCCGGAAGGCCGGACGCCAGGGCGGCGGCGAAACCGGAGAAGTCGGTGTTGTGGCCGATGAAACGGCCGTCTTCGATGACCACGGTGTTGACGGCGCCGAGCCTGCGGGCATCCGGCGAGACTTCGTCAAGGTGCTCGAGGACCAGCTGCTTGCAGGGGTGGGTGATGTTCAGTCCATTGAAACCGAGGCTGCGGGCGGACCTGAGCAGATCGCCGACGGCGTCCCCTGGCAGTCCGAGTTCCAGCAGGTCGATGGGGCGGTAGAGGTAGCGCAGGCCCTGGACGTCGCCTTCGCGTTCGTGCATGGGTGGAGTGAGTGACGGCGTGACGCCGTCGCCGACCAGTCCCACAAGGTAGGACTCAGTTCGAATGCTCATCCGGGAAGCTCCTTTGATACGGCACGTGACGGGCGGCGGCGCTCTGGGCGGACGCGGCGGGCCAGGTGATAGGGATTACAGTACAACACTTGTTCACTTATCGCACGCATGTTCTACATGCGAACATTAGAGCCCGCTTTAGCGCTGCGGCAGCCGTGCTGCCAGTTCGGCGGCGGCCTCCTGGAGCAAGGGCACATGCGCCAGCAGGGCCTCCATGCTGAGTCGGAAAACAGGGACGGCAGTGGCCAGCGACGCGAAGGCGTGGCCCTGTGCGTTGAGCAGCGGCACGGCCACCGCGCGCATCCCGTTCTCATTTTCCTCATCCATCACGGCATATCCCTGCCGGCGGACCCGTTCCATTTCAGCGCGGAACACTGCACGGTCCGTGATGGTGTGCTCGGTGAGCGGGCTAAGCTCCAGCTCCTCAATCAGGGCCTCCCGCTCCGCATCCTCGGCAAACGCCACGAGGGCTTTGCCCACCGCGGTGGCGTGCAGGGCCCCCAGGTGGCCGGGGTCGCTGGTGACGCGGAACGTCTGCGGGCCGTCCACCTTGTTGACCGTGAGGTGGTGGTGGCCGTCCCGGACGCTGAGGATGGTGGCCTCCCCGGTCTGCTCGGTGACGCGGCGAAGGATCGGAAGGGCCGTGCCGGCGAAGCCATGGTGGTTCGAGACCCGCTGGCCCAGCTGGAAGATGCGCAGGCCCAGGTGGTAGCGGCGGCCGTCCGGCTCGTAGTCCACAAAGCCGTCCCGGGTCAGGGAACCCAACAGGCGGTAGGTGGTGCTGAAGGGAAGCTCGGCGCGGCGCGAGATCTCCGCGGCACTGGCACCGCGCGGCTCGTCACCCAGGAGGACCAACAGGCTCAGGGCCTTGCCCACCATGTCGGTGCGGTCGCCCTTGGGCGCCTTTTGTTCGGTTGAGACGTCATCGTCGGCTGTGGCTTGGTTCACACTCATACATCGATATTGCCACATTGTGAGAGCTATTTCTAGATGGTGATTATTTTCTTGACAAGTGACTGCGCTCACAGCCATGATTGCTGTATCGCACAAGTAGCTCCCACCATGTGGCTACTGGTCCGGGTCTTTCAACGGACACCAGCCGCACCGCCCGCTGCCACGACAGGCAGGTGCGGCTGCGCTTCCCCCAGGTCCATCCGCGACAATGTCGTCACACAAAAGGAACTCCATGAGCCAGACACTTCCGTCCGCGGGGCCGGGCACCGCTGCCCCTGCCGGGACGCCAAAGAAAGCAGCCCTCGCCAGCTTCCTGGGCAGCGCCGTCGAATATTACGACTTCTTCATCTTCGGTTCCGCGGCAGCACTGATCTTTCCCACCGTCTTCTTCCCGGACGCCGGGGCCAACGCGGCCGTCATGTCCTTCGCCACTTTCGGCTTCGCCTATGTTGCCCGTCCGATTGGCGCTGTGATCCTGGGCCACTTCGGTGACCGCGTGGGCCGGCGGAAGGTCCTCATGTTCACCCTGCTGCTGATGGGCGCCTCGACGTTCGTCATCGGCTGCCTCCCCGACTTCAACACCGTGGGCTGGTGGGCGCCTGCCCTGCTGGTGCTGGCACGGCTCTGCCAGGGCCTTTCCGCCGCCGGTGAGCAGGCAGGCGCGTCATCGATGACGCTCGAGCACGCCCCTGACAACCGCCGGTCCTTCTTCACCTCCTGGACCCTCACCGGCACCCAGGGCGGCCAAATCCTCGCAGCCCTCGTCTTCATCCCCGTACTCGCCCTCCCGGACGAGATCAAGTACGGCATCGGCTGGCGCATCCCGTTCTGGCTCAGCGCCGTCGTGGTTATCGTTGCGTTCTTTATCCGGCGCACCCTGCACGAACCGCCCGCCTTCGAGGAAGCCCAGAAGACGGCCCAGATCTCCAAACTCCCCGTTGCCGATCTCCTCAAGGGACACTGGCGCGACGTCCTCCGTGTCATTGCCTGCGCCTTCATCGCCGCCGTGTCCACTGTGTTTGGAACCCTGGCCATCAGCTATGCCAAGACGGTCGCCGGAGTTGACGGCACCACCACCCTGTGGCTGGTGGTCGGCGCGAACCTGGTAGCCCTGGGCACCCAGCCGCTGTTCGGCAAGCTCGCCGATAAGATCGGCCGCAAGCCGGTCTTCATCTACGGCGCCGTGGCCAGCGCGATCCTCACTCCGGTGTTCCTGCTCAGCCTGGAATCCGGAAGCGTGCCGCTGATGTTCGTGGCGGCCATCGGGTTCTTCTCCTTCGGTTACGCAGCCTCGAACGCGGTCTGGCCGTCCTTCTACGCCGAGATGTTCAGCACCAAGGTCCGCTTCTCCGGCCTGGCGATCGGCACACAGCTGGGCTTCCTGATGGCAGGCTTTGCTCCGGCCATCGTGGCTGCCATGGGCGGCATCCAGCCCGGCGGCTGGGTCCAGATCAGCATCTTCACCGCCGTGATCTGCGGCATCGCGGCGATCTCCGCACTGACGGCCAAGGAAACCTACAAGGTTCCCACCAAGCAGCTCGGCCTGAAGTAACGCACCAGCCAAGTTTTGAGACCGGAAAGCCCGCCATTCCCCCGAATGGCGGGCTTTCCCCGTTGGAACTGGGCGTGTCCAACAGCAAAAAAGTACGACGGCGGCAGGTGGCTTGGGTGCCTAGGGCCGGCCGGTCTTCAGCACAGACGCAAGATCGAAGGTCACCGGCTCCTCGAGCTGGGCGTAGGTGCAGGACTCCGGATCCCGGTCCGGCCGCCAGCGCGAGAACTGGGCCGTGTGCCGGAAACGCTCACCTTCCATATGGTCATACCTGACCTCCACCACCAGTTCCGGCTTGAGGGGCACAAAGGACAGGTCCTTGCCTGCGCTCCACCGGCTCCCCTCAGCCTTGCGGGGCGTCCGCTCGCTTTCCGCCTGTTTGGCCCAGGCCCACGGGTGATCCTCGAAGTCAGTCACCAGCGGCTGGAGCTGTTCGAAGAGTTCCTGCCGGCGCTTCATCGGGAAGGCGCCGATGACGCCTACGCTGGCCAGGCCGCCGTCGTCCTTGTAGAGGCCGAGCAGCAGCGACCCGATAGCGTCAGGACCGCTTTTGTGCACCCGGTAACCGGCCACCACGCAGTCGGCGGTGCGTTCGTGCTTGATCTTGAACATCACGCGCTTGTCCGGCTGGTAGATGCCCTCCAGCGGTTTGGCCACGATCCCGTCCAGGCCGGCGCCTTCGAACTGCTGGAACCACTGTTCGGCGGTGGCCTTGTCCTGGGTCGCTGCGGTGACGTGGACCGGAGCCTTGGTGCCGGCGAGCGCCTTTTCGAGTGCGGCCCGGCGATCCGCGAAAGGCCGGCCGGTGTAGTCCTCGTCCCCCAGGGCAAGCAGGTCAAAGGCCACAAATTTGGCAGGCGTCTGCTCGGACAGCATTTTCACCCGGCTGGCGGCCGGATGGATCCGCTGCTGCAGAGCATCGAAATCCAACCGTTGACCGGTGGCCCCCACCAGGATGATCTCGCCGTCCACCACACACCGGTGCGGCAGATTCTCCTTCAGGGCAACCACCAGCTCCGGAAAGTAGCGGGTCATGGGTTTCTCGTTGCGGCTGCCGATTTCCAGGTCGTCGCCGTCACGGAAAATGATGGACCGGAAGCCGTCCCATTTGGGTTCGTAGCTGAGGTCGCCGCCCTCAGGGAGTCCCCCCATGCCACTGACGGCCTTGGCGAGCATGGGCGGGACAGGAGGCATGACGGGAAGTTTCATAGGCAACATTCTTGCCCGGCGGAAGCGCCGGCGGTAGGCCTAGGTTTGAGATCGCCGCACGTCAGCGGCGAGGAGCAGCTCGGCCTCGCGGAGGATGCGGGCCGCCGCCGCCGAGTCCACCACTGCCGTTCTGCCCCGTGAGCCAAGCATCACTTCATGACGGGGATCCTGCCGGGCCCTGGGGCGCGCCCCGGGGATCACGCCCTCCTGCAGTGTGTGCGCAAGCTCGTGCCGGTCGAGCTCCTGGTCCTGGATGCCCACGGCGAGGGCGCTCATCAGGTCAGCGTCCTCCGGCGTGGCAAGATCGCTGCCGATAAGTTGGACCAGGAGCTTGATCCCGGCCAGCCGCCGCTGCGGATCGGCGTCGTCCAGGGCGGAGTCGATACCCCACTGGGCGCGCTTCCACCACTGGTCGCGCTTGTCTGCCTGCGATTTCTGCCGGTAGGTCAGGTAGGCCACCAGGACAACGCCAAATGTGGCCAGCGGGGCCACTGCCGCTGCGCCCAGAATGACTGTCCAGATCCCGCCGGCGAGTTCCATGCAACCACCCTATGCGCCTGGTCCTCCGCATCGGCCGCAATCCGGCCGTCGTCCTGCGCGGGGGCCGAAACCGGACCGGCGCAGAGAACTAACAGGGCCCTAACCATCAGGAAACCGGGCCGCAACAATGCGGAGCCACACTGGAAGTGCCGGCAAGTGCAGGCACCAGCTCCAGCCAGGAGGCCACCATGTTGAAGGAAGCCAAAGCCCATGTGACCCGGGTCCGCGCCCTGGACCAGCTCCACCGCGGCGACGAAATCGAAGCCCGCTTGTCGGTGGGCCCGAACTACGACGATGTGGTGATCCGACGCGGCAGCGTTCAGGAAACAGCGCCGGGCATCGGTGTTGTGTGGATTGTGGACCGTCTCACCGGGCTGCGGAAGGCCATCAATACGGACGAATGCAGCGTGTGGCGGGTGGCCTGAGCTAGCCGCCGGCCACCGACTGGATGATCAGAACCTCCTGGCCGGCGGCCACCTCGGTTTCCAGGCCCTGTAGCCTGCGCACTTCGTCGCCGTTCACGTAAATATTCACGTAGCGGCGAAGTGCCCCGGTTTCGTCCTGCAGGCGGCGGGCGAGGACCGGGTAGTTCCCGGTCACCTTTTCCAGTAGCTTCCCCACAGTCAACGGGCCCTCAGCGGGCGCAGTCAGGATGGACTGCCCGCCGGCCAGTGAGTGGAGGACGCTGGGGAGCACCACTTTGATGTCAGGCACCGTGGGCAGCTGCCGTTTCCGGAACCGGCAGCGCCGCGTCGGAGATCATTGCCGCCCGGACGCACAGGACGTCCGGCAGGTGCGATGCCACCTCGGTGAACGTTTCGCCTTCGTCGGCGCTGGCGTAGACCGTGCCGCCGCGCGTACCAAAGTAGACGCCGGCCGGTTCAGCGGAATCAACGGATGCGGCGTCGCGCAGCACGCTGTTGTATTCGCTGGCGGGCAGCCCCGAATCCAGGCGTTTCCAGGTGGCGCCGGCGTCGTCCGTGCGGTGGACCGCAAGCTTGCCCTCAGGCGGAATACGCTCGCCGTCGGCCTTCAGCGGCACTACCCAGGCGGTCCCTTCACGGCGGGGGTGCGTCAGCATCACAAAACCGAAGTCGGCCGGAAGCCCTGCTGCGATGGAGTTCCAGTTTTCGCCGTTATCGTCCGTGCGGTACACACCGTGATGGTTCTGCGCGTACAGGCGGCCGTCGACGGCGGCATCGGCAGCAATCTTGTGCACGCACTGGCCAAACTCCGGGTTGGGATCGGGCATGAAGTAGGCAGAGATTCCCTTGTTGCGGGGCTCCCAGGAGGTGCCGCCGTCGAGCGAGCGGTAGACGCCCCCTGTGCTCATGGCGATGTGGACATTGTCCCCCGCGGAATTGACCACGATGGAATGGGCGGCGGCGCCGCCGTATCCGGCGCCCCATTCGCTGCGGTGAGGATGGTCCCAGAGCCCGCGGTTGAGCTCGAAGTGCTCGCCGCCGTCCGTGGATTTCCACACCGAAATAGGCTCCGCCCCGGCCCAGACCACGCCGGGCCGCGACTCTGCGTCCGGGTAGATCTGCCAGATCCGTTCCACCGCAGCGCCCGTATCTTCGGGAAAGGTGATGGCACCCTTTTCGGGCTCAGACCACGTGGCTCCCAGGTCATCGGAGTGCGCCACGGTGGGGCCCCAATGCTCGGATCGGACGCCCACCATGATCCGAGTCCTGCCGTCCCTGGTGTCAATGCCGATGCTGGGTATTTCGCTCATCAGGAAGTGCGGGCCGGAGAAGGACCAGTGCTGCCGGTCCCGGCTCGTAGCCAGCCAAAGGCCCTTTTTCGTGCCGATTGCCAGGACAAAACTCGCTGCGGTTGCCATGCACCCCATGCAACCACCCCGGCCGGGCGGCTGCAACGGTTTTCTCGGCTCTGTGGGTTACCGGACTACTGCGGACTACCGCTCAATCGACGAATTCGGACTGGGTCTCGATGAAATCCCAGTCCGCCTCGGTGAGGACCTTAACGGGATTTTCGGGGTGTGGTCCGCCCGCTTCGGCGATGCCCTGCAGGATCTGCAACGGCAACTCCCCGGCCCGGAGGTTCTCCCGCAGCCATTCCTTCGTGTCCAGGTTGACGTCCAGCCACCACATGTAAATTTCCATGCCCCGTCACGCACCTTCCTATGACTCAACGTTAGGCCGGGGCCAGTCGGCGTTCAAGGGCGCCCTCTTTCAAGTAGTCGCCTCCCAGTTTCGGGTACATGCAGGTGTCCCAGCAGTTCAAAGAGCAAAAAGACGAGTATTCACCACTCCCGACCGCGGCGGCCGCCGCGCATAGCGTGAAGTGACCACAACAAGCTGGCCAGGCTGCCTGGGGCAGAGCCAATCCTTCCCCTTTATGCCGCCAAAGTCAGTTTCACAACCGACAGGGGAAATACCGTGAAAAGAGCGTTAGCAACTTTGGGGGTCGCGGGGCTGGCGTTGTTCAGCGTCACGGCCCCGGTATATGCAACGGACTCGACCGTCAACGGCCAAGTATCGGACGGAAATAGCCAACACGCCAGCAATGGAAACGGGAACGGCAACGGCAACGATACCAGTTCCGGAAGCAACGGCAACGGCAACGGAGGCGGCAACGGTTCCGGAAACAACGGGAACGGCAACGGCAACGGAGGCGGCAACGGTTCCGGAAACAACGGGAACGGCAACGGCAACGGAGGCGGCAACGGTTCCGGAAACAACGGGAACGGCAACGGAGGCGGCAACGGTTCCGGAAACAACGGCAACGGCAACGGAGGCGGCAACGGCCACGACAACGGCAACGGGAACGGCAACGGCCACGGGAACGGCAACGGCCACGACAACGGGAACGGGAACGGGAACGGGAACGGGAATGGGAACGGCCATGACAACGGGAACGGGAACGGCCACGACAACGGCAACGGAGGCGGGAACGGCAACGGAGACGACAACTGTTCCTGTGACCACGAGACCCCGCCGGTTGTACCGCCCGAGGTTGTACCGCCTGAGGTTGTACCGCCCGTAGTTGTACCGCCCGTAGTGGTGCCTGAAACCCCGGTTCCGCCGACGCCGGTTGCACAGACACCCATCGGCCAGGTTGCCGCCCCTCAGGGTGCAGTGGCCAAGGTACCTGCGGCGGCTGTCAGCCTCGGCACCAACCAGGGCTTCAACGCGCAGACCTCCGTAAGCGGCACCGAGGGCAACACCACATGGCTGGCCGGACTGGGCGTACTGCTCGGTGCGGGTGCTGTGGTTTCGGTCCGGCGCAAGTCCCGGACAGAATCGCCGACGGCGGGCTGACGCGGCCCGAGCATTCGACGATTCCGCCGAGGGCGTCCCACCACACGGCGGGGCGCCCTCGCCGTTTCCCGATCAGCTGACCGCCAGCACACGGAGAGAGGAGACACCATGCCGAAGGAGCCCGGCAGGCATAACGCCCGCGGAGGCCAATTGCGCGCTTCCAAATGGAACCGGGTCCGGGGGTTGAACAGGGGAGACCTCGCCATCCTCCTGTGCGGCATCATCGGTTTCGTGTCCCTGACCTTCGGCGGCCCCTTACTCAGCCATCCGGACGCCGGCAACCATGGGGGCGCAGGCGTCCGCGCTGCCGAAGTTGCGGCACCATCGGTTGCGCCGCCGTCGTCCGTTCCCTCGCCGCTATCCTCGGGACAGCCCAGCACCGCGGCACCCACTGCCGGCACCAGCCCAGTTACTGCCGCCCCCGCACCTGCGCTGCCCGAGGCTTCCGCGCCCCTGCGCATCCTGTACCCGGCGGCGGCCATCGATACCGCAGTCCACCCGCTCGAACCGGATGCCGCTGCGGCGGCCAGCCGCACTGTGGTGCCCCCGTCCACCATGGAAGGGTATTGGCTGACGCCCTTCGGAGTTCCGGGCAACGGCTCCGGCAACACCACCTACATCATCGGGCACAGCTGGGAAGACCGGGACGCCCCGTTCAACCACCTCAGCTCCCGAGCGAACGAAGGCGACGAGTTCGACGTCGTCACCGCCGCCGGCACCATCCGCTACCGGGTGGACACTGTCACCACCTATGTCAAGGCAGGCCTCAAAGACAGCCCCATCTGGGAAATGGTGCCCAACCGGGTGGTACTCATCAGCTGCTACACCGAGGATCCCTGGGGGAAGAACGTAGTAGTCTCGGCGTCGCCCGTCGTTGCATAGCCGGGATTTCCCGACGAAAAATTAGCCGTTCTTGAGCAGGGCTACGTCGGAAACAAGGTCAATGTGCTCCAGCATTGCCGCAGCAGCAGCAGCGGGATCCTGGACCCTGATGGCCTCGGCGATCTTGCGGTGGGATGCGAGGGACTGCTCCGGGCGGCCCGGCTGTCCAAGGGACTCAAGGCGGGTTTCCAGGACCATTCCGGCGATGAACGCCATCAGCTGGGCCAGGACGGCGGAGTGCGCGGCCGCGGTCACGGCCTGATGAAAGAGCTCGTCGCCGTGCGCCCCACGCGCTCCCGAGGCAACCTCTTCGGCCATCGCCTCGAGCGCTTTGTCGATGGCTTTCATGTCCTCGCCGCTGCGTCTGGTTGCGGCAAGCTCGGCGAGCTTCACTTCAAGGGTGCTCCGAGCCTCCACGATCTCGGGCAGGCGGCTGCTGTGCTCACGGAGGCCCCTAATCACGGACGGAACATTCGGACGGTAAACCAACACCGCCCCCGTGCCGTGCTGAACGTCGATCACGCCCAGTACTTCCAGCGCCACCAGCGCCTGGGCAAGAGTTGCACGCGAGACGCCCAGGCGCTCGGCGAGTTCACGCTCGGCCGGCAACGTATCCCCCGGCACCAGCTGGGCAGCCTCGATGTACTCCATGAGCTGTTCCACGAGCTGCTCGTAGAGCCGGGGGCGGGTCACCCGAGAGATCTGTTGTGCTGCTGACCGTTTGGGCACCGCACTTCCTTTCGCAAAGGGCCTTAAAGGCAAGAGTACTTGATGACTATTGACAAGGACACCTAGTGTCTAGGAGGCTAGGCCAGTGAGCCACTTCACACCGATTCCGATCCGGAGGCACAAAGATGTCCGCTCCCGTCCTTTCAATCATCATCCTGGCGGCGATGTTCCTGCTAGCCACAGTGCTGCCCCTCAACATGGGGGCCCTGGCCTTCGCGGGAGCCTTCCTGCTGGGTACGGTTGTGCTGGGGATGTCCACCGCTGACATCCTCGCCAACTTCCCGGGTGGCCTGTTCCTGACCATCGTGGGGGTCACCTACCTGTTTGCCATTGCGCAGAACAACGGCACCATTGACCTTTTGGTCAGGGGCGCCGTCCGGATGGTGGGCAGCCGTGTGGCCCTCATCCCCTGGGTCATGTTCGCTATTACAGCGGTCATCACGGCCGTGGGCGCACTCTCCCCGGCCGCCGTCGCCATCATTGCGCCCATAGCCCTCAGCTTTGCGGCCAAGCATAAAATCAACCCCCTCATGATGGGCATGATGGTGGTGCACGGCGCGCAGGCGGGCGGCTTCTCCCCCATCGCCGTTTACGGTGTCACTGTCAACGGCATCCTGGCCAAGACGGACCTCGAAGCCAGTCCCATGGCGATCTTCCTGGCAAGCTTCTTCTTCAATCTCGCCATCGCCCTGGTTCTGTTCGTCGTCCTCGGGGGAAGCCAACTCCTCTCTACAAAGGGCGGACGGCTGGTGGAACAGGCCGCCACCAAGCGCATGTCGGTCAGCCTGGGCGCCCGCGCAGCCGGCGTCACCCTGCAAGGCTCCGGATCTGACATCTCCTCCGCCAGCGTCTCGTCGAAGGGCACCTCGAATGGATCCGGGGCAACGGCCTCGGCCGGCTCCTCAACGGCAGGCAGCCAGGAACCCACCGGGGCCAGGGCCTCGGTTCCGCAGCTCGTCACCATCGCGGGCCTAATCGCCCTCGCCGTCATCTCCCTCGGCTTCAAAGTTGATGTTGGCTTCGTCTCCATCACCATCGCCATCGTCCTGGCCCTCGTCTCCCCCGCGGCCCAAAAGGGCGCCGTGAACAAGATCAGCTGGTCCACCGTCCTGCTCATCTGCGGCATGCTCACCTTCGTAGGCGTACTGGAAGAGGCGGGCACCATCAAGTTCGTCTCGGAAAGCGTGACGCAACTGGGCATGCCGCTCCTGGCGGCCCTGTTGATCTGCTACATCGGCGCCGTGGTTTCCGCCTTCGCCTCCTCCACCGCCATCCTGGCGGCCCTCATCCCGCTGGCGGTACCGTTCCTGGGCAGCGGCGAGATCGGGGCCGTCGGGGTTATCGCCGCCCTCGCCGTCGCCGCCACGATCGTGGACGTGTCCCCGTTCTCCACCAACGGCGCCCTGGTCCTCGCCAACGCTCCCGAGGACGTGGACAAGGACAAGTTCTACAAGCAGATTTTGGCCTACAGCGGCATCGTCGTCGCCGTCGGACCCGCGATCGCCTGGTTGGTCATGGTGGTTCCGGGCTGGATGTAGCCCGTCACCTTCAGCCCACGCCCCACACCGCAAACAGAGGACTACCGCTATGAGCACCCAACCGACCACCCAGACCGACGGCCCGCTGTCGGGGTACCTTGTGGTTGACCTGAGCCGCGCCCTCGCCGGTCCGCACGCCGGCATGATGCTGGGCGATCTCGGCGCCAGGGTCATCAAGGTCGAAAACCCCGGGACCGGGGACGATACCCGCGGCTGGGGCCCGCCCTTCGTCGGCCCCGACGACGACCGGCAGGCCACGTACTTCCTGTCCTGCAACCGCAACAAGGAATCCATCGCCCTGGACCTGAAGGACGACGACGGCCGCACAGTCCTGCGCGAACTGCTGGAACGCGCCGACGTCGTCATCGAAAACTTCCGTCCTGGCGTCCTGGACCGGCTCGGCTTCTCCACAGCGGAAATGCATGCGCTCAACCCGGCATTGGTCATTTTGTCCATCACGGGCTTCGGTCACGACGGCCCCGAATCCCGCCGCAGCGGCTACGACCAGATCCTGCAGGGTGAGGCCGGACTGATGTCCCTGACGGGGTCCGGGCCGGACGACCCGCAGCGGGTCGGGGTCCCTATCGCGGATCTACTGTCCGGCATGTACGGGGCGTTTGGCACTCTCGCCGCACTGTTGCAGCGCGAACGCACCGGGCAGGGACAAATCGTCCGGACCTCCCTGCTCGCGGCGCTCATCGGGGTCCACGCCTTCCAGGGCACCAGGACAACTGTCGCCGGCGAAACGCCAAAAGCGCAGGGCAACCACCATCCCTCCATCGCCCCCTACGGTCTGTTCCGTTGCCGGCAGGGCCAGGTGCAGATCAGCGTGGGGAGCGAAAAACTCTGGCGCTCGTTCGCGTCCACGTTCGGAATCGATGCCGAACAGCCGGAATTCGCCACCAACGCGGACCGGGTGCGCAACCGCGGCGAAGTCATCGAAGAGGTGGAACGGGCCTTCGCCTGGTTCGAGGCCGAGCCGCTGCTGGCCAAGCTCAATGACGCCGGCATCCCGGCCGGCAAAGTCCGCACCCTGGATGAGGTCTATGCCTGGGAGCAGGTCCACTCACAGGGGCTCGTGATCGATGTTGACCATGAGGTCCTCGGCACCGTGAGCCTGCCTGGCCCCCCGCTGCGGTTCTTCAGCGCTGCCGACATTACGGAAACAACGCTGACGAACCACACCGCGCCGCCGTTGCTTAACCAGAACGGGGATCAGATCCGGCAGTGGCTCGGGCTGGTGCCGGCGGGCGCACTTGGACCAGCGGGCGGCATTGCCGGAGCCGGAACGGCACAGGAGGGGCGCTGAAGTGCTGACGGAGCAGAAAACCAAGCATTTGGACGCCACGGAACTCATCACCACGGTGCTCGATCCGGGCACGTACCGGACCTGGGATACCCCAGTGGTGGACCCTGATCCGGGTCCCGGATACAGCCACGAACTGGCGGGCGCCCGGGCAAAGACCGGCGTGGACGAGTCCGTCCTCACCGGGGAAGGCCGCATCCGCGGCCGCCGCGTGGCTGTCATCGTCAGTGAATTCCGCTTCCTTGCCGGTTCCATCGGCCTTGCCGCCGCTGAACGTATCGTCACGGCCGTCGAGCGGGCCACCCGGGAAGGCCTGCCGCTTCTGGCGGGGCCGGCATCGGGAGGCACCCGCATGCAGGAAGGAACCGTCGCCTTCCTGTCAATGGTGAAGATCAGCGCGGCCGTCCGCGCCCACCGCCAGGCCGGCCTGCCCTACCTTGTCTACCTGCGGCACCCCACCACGGGCGGAGTCATGGCATCGTGGGGATCCCTCGGCCACATCACCGTCGCCGAACCCGGGGCCCTGCTGGGCTTCCTCGGCCCCCGCGTCTACGAGGCCATCAACGGCACACCCTTCCCCGAGAACGTCCAGGTCGCGGAGAACCTCTTCGACAAGGGCCTCATCGACGCCGTGGTCCCGCCGTCGCAACTGTCCGACGTCGTTGACCGCGCGCTAAGCATCCTGGTCACCGGCCCGCACCCGCGGCTCGAACCACCGGGGACCCTTTCGGTCAGACCATCCGACGCCGGCGCCTGGGAATCCATCGGCATCGCCCGTGATCCGAAACGGCCGGACCTGCGCCAGCTGCTTGCCTACGGCGCCAGGGATGTACTGCCCCTCAACGGCACCGGGCAGGGGGAGAAGGACCCTGGCCTTCAGCTGGCCCTGGCCCGCTTCGGCCAGGAGTCCTGCGTGGTCATCGGCCACACCCGGCCCCGGCCATCGCAGCAAACTGCGATGGGGCCGGCCTCCCTTCGTGAGGCACGCCGTGGGATGAGGCTGGCCGAGGAACTCGGCCTGCCGCTACTCACGGTCATCGACACCAGCGGCGCGGCACTCTCCAAGGAAGCTGAGGAAGGAGGCCTCGCGGGCGAAATCGCCCGCTCCCTGCACGACCTCATTGGACTGAACTCGCCCTCCCTGTCAGTGCTGATGGGCCAGGGTGCCGGCGGAGGGGCGTTGGCGCTCCTGCCCGCGGACCGCACCATCGCGGCCCAGCATGCTTGGCTTTCACCGTTGCCTCCCGAGGGCGCAAGTGCCATCGTCCACCGGAACACCGATTACGCACCGTCCATGTCCGAAGCCCAGGGCGTCAACGTCGCCTCGCTCTACGCCCACGGGCTCGTTGAGCACATCGTGGACGAACGCCCCGACGCGTCCCTTGAGCCGAAGGCCTTCTGCCTGCGCCTGGGGCAGGCCATCGAATACGAGCTGGCAGCCCTGTCCAGGGCCGGAATCACCGAGCTGCTGCCGCAGAGGCTGGCCAAATACCGGAAACTGGGCGGCATCGGGCCACTGCTTTCGCAATGATGTATGTACCGATGAGGCCTGCAGGGAACGGCGGGGCCTGTTCAAGGACCGCCGCCGGGCACAAAATGGGGTTATGACTCCTGAACGGTTCAGTGGCCCGCCACCGCTGCTGGTGGGTGTGCTGCCCAATCAGCACCCTGAAGTGCTGACGACGGCGGCCAAGCTTGCGGCTAGGCTGTCGGCGCCTTTGCTTTGCGCCTACGTTGACGAAGCCAGCTACCTGGTGGAATGGGATCCCGCCCGGTCGGCGCACCGCCTCTCGCTCCACCCCGGGCAGGACGACGAGGACGTCCGAGCGGTGACCTCTGGCATCAAAGCCGCCATTGAACGCACGGTGGCCAATGCCGGCACGGACGGCGCAAACGTCGACTGGACCCTGCGCACCCTGGCGGGCGACCCGGCCCGTGCCCTCGCCCGGCTGGCCGCGGAAAGCAACGTGCCCATGATTGTCGTGGGCACATCGGAACGCGGCCTGTCCCACCGGATCTCCGAGATGCTTAACGGTTCGGTGGGCCTCTGGCTGACCCATCACCAGAGCCGGCCGGTACTGGTGGTCCCGTACCGGAGGCCGGCGCACGAGGACCGTGAATAGCTCCGCGGAGGCTTTCGGAGCACGCGTTGGGGCGGCCGAAATAATAAAGCGAAAGTAGTTATTCGAGGTGCTGGCGGACAGCCATACTGGCAAGTAAGCTGGTTCAAGCAGAGAGATCCGGCCATGGGGCCGGGCAGATCTGCCCAAAGGCTGCTCCGGAGTGCGTATCCCCCAATAACGCACTCCGGAGCTTTTTTTGTGCCCGAAACGGTCTTTCGATACCCCCTGGGGGTACTTGTGCTGATACCCCCTTGGGGTATATGTTGGAGCCATGGAATCCCCACAGGCAACCGTCCAAGGGCCTGCGGCCGCCGAGTCCGCGCCGCAGCATGGCTACACCGCCAACAAAGACGCCTATCTGCGAAGGCTTAAACGGATCGAGGGTCAGGTCCGCGGCATTGCCCGGATGGTGGATGAGGACAAATATTGCATCGACATCCTGACGCAGGTTTCCGCCGTCACTAAGGCCCTTCACGCCGTAAGCCTCGGACTCGTCGAAGAACACATCGGGCATTGCGTCGTAGGTGCCGCCGCCGAGCCTGACCCTGACCTGCGGGCGGAAGCAATCGACGTCAAGGTCAAAGAAGCCGCGGAAGCAATCGGCCGGCTCCTGCGCTGACACCACCCCCTCAGCAACCAACCAACCACCGAGGCCCGGCCAACCCGCCGGCGCCCTTATAAGGAGCAACATGAGCACCGTCTCCACCACAGTCAGCGTGTCCGGCATGACCTGCGGCCACTGCATTTCCTCTGTCAGTGAAGAAATTGAGTCCCTCGCCGGGGTTGAAGGGGTCGAGGTCGACCTCAACGCCGGGGGCATCTCCACCGTCACCATTACCTCCAGCCAGGAGTTGTCGCCGGCCGAGATCGGCGAAGCGGTGGCTGAAGCCGGCTACCTGGTTGTGGCAAACGACGCGTAACTACTTGGAAATCGGGCGATCAACCGTGCAAACGGAGCACTTACTGAACCAGGCGGGTAACCGGCTGGTTGAACTGGACATCGAGGGCATGACTTGTGCGTCGTGCGTGAACCGCGTGGAACGGAAGCTCGGCAAGCTCGACGGCGTGGAAGCCTCCGTGAATCTCCCCCTGGAGTCCGCCCACGTCACCGTTCCGGCCGGCATCACGGACCAGCAGATCGTGGACACAGTCAACGCCACGGGCTACAAGGCAACCCTCCGCCAATCCCCCACCCACACTCCCCAAACCAACGATCACCCGGAGCATGTATCCAGCGGAGGCGCGACTGGCGACCACATGCAACACGGTCCCGCCGCCGGCACATTGAGGCCTCGGCTGATCGTGGCCGCAGTCCTGACGGTTCCGGTGTTCCTGATCTCGATGGTCCCGGCCGTGCAGTTCCCGAACTGGGGCTGGGGGGCGGCCCTACTTTCCCTTCCCGTGGTGAGCTGGGCGGCGTGGCCCTTCCACCGTGCCGCCGCCGTCAACGCACGCCACTTTGCGTCCACCATGGACACCCTCGTCTCCATCGGCGTCGCAGCGGCGTACCTTTTCAGCGTCTGGCAGCTGGTACTTGATCCCCTCATGACCGAACACCCAGCTATGGAGGGGATGGAAGCCGGTGGCCTGTACTTCGAAGTCGCCGCCGTGGTCACAACCTTCCTCCTCCTGGGCCGGTTCCTCGAAGCCAACGCCAAGCAAAAGGCCGGCGACGCCCTCAAAGCACTGCTTAACCTCGGCGCCAAGGACGCCACCGTCCTGCACGACGGGTCCGAACACAAGATCCCGGCCGATCGCCTCCGTGTTGGAGACATTGTGGTGGTCCGCCCGGGTGAGAAAATTGCCACCGACGGCGTGGTGATCGAAGGAAGCTCCGCCGTCGACGCTTCCCTGCTGACTGGTGAATCAGTCCCGGTGGAGGTTGGCCCTGAAAGCAAGGTCACTGGTGCCACCATCAACACCTCCGGCCGCCTGCTGGTCCGGGCCACCAGGGTTGGTTCGGAAACGACGCTTGCCCAGATGGCGCGGCTGGTGTCGCAGGCCCAGACCGGGAAGGCCCCCATTGCGCGGCTGGCTGACCGGATCAGCGGCGTATTTGTCCCCCTGGTGCTGGCCCTGGCAGTGCTCACCTTCGGGCTGTGGCTCGTCGTTAGCGGCCCGGCAATTGATCCTGCCGAGCTTCGGGCTGCGTTCACCGCAGCCGTCACGGTCCTGGTCATCGCCTGCCCTTGCGCACTCGGCCTCGCCACGCCGGTGGGCCTGCTTACCGGCACCGGACGCGGAGCGCAGCTCGGCATCCTGATCAAGGGCCCGCAGGTCCTCGAAGACACCCGGACCGTGGACACCATCCTGCTCGACAAGACCGGAACCGTCACCAGTGGAAAGCTTTCCGTGGCTGAGAGCTCTGCGTTTGATGGCCAACAGGTCAGCGACGTGCTGCGGCTTGCCGGTGCCGTTGAGGCCGCCTCGGAGCATCCCATCGCCCACGCCATCGCTGCCGCGGCCGGGCAGGTGCATGCTAAGTACGACGGCGGCCGGCTTCCCGCCGTCGAACACTTCCGTTCCGCGCCAGGCGGCGGAGTGGCCGGAACCGTGGAAGGCCGCGCCATCCTGGCGGGCCGTACCGGCTGGCTGAGCGAGAACGGCGTCAGCATCTCCCAGGTGCAGCAGCAAGCGCTGGATGCCGCGGAAGCAAGCGGCGCCACGGCCATCTGGGTTGCGGTGGATGGCGTACCCGCCGGCATCATCAGCCTGCGGGACACCATCAAGCCGGGCTCGGCGGCAGCCATCGAACGGCTGAAGCGGCTGGGGCTGCGGCCCATCCTGCTAACCGGCGACAACGCCGCGGTTGCCGCCCAGGTGGCCGCCGCCGTCGGGATCTCCCCCGGGGATGTTCACGCCGGCGTGCTGCCGGCCGGAAAAGTCGAGGCGGTCAAGAGGCTCCAGGCCGGCGGCGCCACGGTGGCCATGGCCGGGGACGGCGTGAACGACGCCGCCGCGCTGGCGCAGGCCGATCTCGGCATCGCCATGGGCTCAGGCACCGATGTGGCCATTGAAGCGGCGGATCTCACCGTCATGGGCGATGACCTTGGCCAAGTGGCCCAGGCCATCGAGCTCTCCCGGCGGACGCTGGCCACCATCAAAACCAACCTGTTCTGGGCGTTCTTCTACAATGCCATCGGCATTCCGGTGGCGGCCCTGGGTCTGCTGAACCCCATGCTTGCCGGTGGCGCCATGGCCGCCAGTTCGGTCCTGGTGGTGGCCAATTCGCTTCGGTTGCGCAGCTTCGGAAAATAGCAGCGCCAGCCCCAACTAGGTAGCAGTAAGTGTCGTTTTGAGGCTCCAAAACGACACTTACTGCTACTTACATGACGGGGGCGCCGCTCAGGCCGTGCCGAAGCGGACGGCGGAACGGGCCTTGGCCTTGGCCGCCTCCTCGTCCCGGTCCTTGGCGGGCGCATGCGTCACCAGCGAGTCCAGCAGGTGCTGCGTAATGTGCGCGATCTCGTGCACTGCAGCTTCGAAGGCGTCCTCGTTGGCTTTGGACGGCTTGGTGCTCCCGCTGATCTTGCGCACGTACTGCAGCGCGGCGGCGTGCACTTCCTCGGAGGTTGCATGCGGTTCGTAGTTGTGGAGGGTTCGAATATTCCGGCACATATGGTCATGCTAGGCTCTGGAACGCCTGGAATCGACCCCTGCCCTGTGCTGTCCGAGGGTTCGCTCCGATGGGGAGTGGTGCATGGGCAGCGGTGCCCATCGACGGGTTTCCGGGGGCCGGGATAGGTTTGGGGCAATGGATCTTCCGGATGAGCCGGGGGCCGCTGGGGATGCCGATCTGGATCGGATCCAACGACGTATGAGGAGAAACTGATGGCTATTTGGGGCGCAGATGTAGAGCAGCTCAGGACTCTTGGCAC